>JAJDBQ010000051.1 GCA_029261255.1 Nitrospirales bacterium | reverse complement strand
TTGCTCTCGTTCATTGCCATGTATTACCTGGGGATCAGCTCGAACGTGATGTCCCTGTCGGGCATCGCGATCGCCATTGGGGCCATGGTCGATGCCGTCATCGTCATGGTGGAAAATGCGCATCGCCGATTAGAAGAGTGGGAGGAACAGGGCCGAAGAGGGTCCCGAGAGGAGATTATTATTCGGGCAGCCCAAGAAGTAGGCAAGCCACTCTTTTTTTCCTTGCTGATTATCACCGTATCTTTTTTGCCCATTTTTACCTTGGAAGCGCAGGAGGGTCGGTTGTTTAAACCCCTCGCCTATACCAAAACGTTTGCCATGTTTTTTGCAGCTCTGGTCTCGATCACCGTGGCTCCTTTGTTGATGTGCTGGTTTATTCGTGGGCGGATCACTTCAGAACGTCGAAATCCTGTGAACCGCTTTCTTATTTGGATCTATACTCCCCTAGTCAAGACGGTGTTGAAATTCAGATGGCTGGTCGTGGGAGTAGCGATTGGCAGTGTGATCATGACCTGGCCTCTCTACGAAAAACTCGGGGCGGAATTCATGCCCCCTCTGAACGAAGGCACCATATTGTTTATGCCTACAACCCTTCCAGGTCTGCCTATCCAGAAAGCCAGTCAGATTCTCCAAACCCAGGATCGATTGCTGAAGGCGTTTCCTGAGGTCGACCGGGTATTTGGGAAAATGGGCCGGGCACGCACCGCCACAGACCCCGCCCCATTAAATATGGCCGAGACCATAGTGACACTCAAGCCAGAGGAAGAGTGGCGGCCAGGCATGACGTGGGATAAGCTCATTGCGGAAATGGACCAGCGGGTCAAAATGCCTGGCATGCCGAACATTTGGTGGATGCCCATTCAAACCCGAACAGAGATGCTTGCCACCGGCATCCGAAGTAGCCTGGGAATTAAAATCTTAGGTCCCCAGTTACAGGAACTGGAACGGTTGGGCTTACAGATTGAAGGTCTCCTTCAATCCCTTGAGGGAACACGGAGTGCATATGCCGAACGGGTCACCGGAGGCTACTATTTGGACATCGACGTGGATCGTGTGGCGGCGGCTCGATACGGATTGACCGTGACAGATGTCCAAGATGTTATCGAATCGGCTATTGGAGGAAAAAATATTACGTGGACCGTAGAAGGCCGAGAACGATATCCCGTTAATGTTCGCTATCCTCGCGAACTCCGACAGGATGTTGATGCCCTCAAGCGTGTG
Source organism: Nitrospirales bacterium (assembly GCA_029261255.1). Taxonomy (GTDB): domain Bacteria; phylum Nitrospirota; class Nitrospiria; order Nitrospirales; family UBA8639; genus Nitrospira_E. Next base: position 13,431 of record JAJDBQ010000051.1, on the reverse strand, counting down.
CTCGTGACCACTCCACAAGGGGAACATATTCCCCTCGCACAACTGTCCAGCATCGCCAAGACCACCGGTCCGCCCTCCATTCGGGATGAGAACGGTTCCCTCGCCAGTATTGTCTTTGTCGATGTGGCTGGCCAAGACCTAGGGACCTATGTGCAGCAAGCCAAGGTTCTGGTTCAAGAGCACGTCAAACTTCCTGCTGAGTATTCATTGCAATGGGCAGGACAATATCAATATCTGGAACGAGCACAGCAACAACTTCAGATCGTGATCCCCTTAACACTCTTTCTTATTTTTGTCTTGCTGTACCTCAATTTCAAATCTATACCTCGATGCCTGCTGGTCCTGCTCTCGATTCCGTTTTCCTTAGTGGGAGCCATTTGGTATCTGAATTTTCTGGAGTACCATCTCAGTGTAGCCGTGTGGGTAGGGCTTATTGCCCTGGCGGGTGTGGCCGCCGAAACCGGTGTGATTATGATCATGTTCCTGGATGAAGCTTGCGACCGTTGGCAAAGGGAGAACCGTCTTCATTCGCTCGCTGATCTTCGTGATGCCGTGATCGAGGGAGCCGTGCTTCGAGTACGTCCCAAAATCATGACGGCCTCCGCGATCTTTTTGGGATTGCTGCCCATCATGTGGAGCAATGGTACAGGGGCAGATGTGATGAAACGCATTGCAGCTCCCATGATTGGCGGAATGGTCACGGCGACCGTACTCACGCTTTTGGTCATTCCCGCCTTATATTATATTTGGAAGCAACGGGAAGGACGGATTCAGTTCAGCCAAAAGCCATAGAAAGATAAAGAGGTTTCCCATGCTTCTGCGTCAATCCCGTATTGAACGTGTAAAGGACGTATCTGCATCAATAAGTGCAGCACTAAAACCCGTTTAACAACTCATGCAAGGTCACTGAACGAACCTGAATGGGACCCTCCGAGTCATCGAGAGCCAGGCTGTCCTGTTTCATTTGTCATGGTGAGGTATTTTTTTGAGAGTTATTGATAGCGTGTAACAGGAATTTTCCTGCTAGTGCTCGTGTCGATGGTGCACGTCCGACACATGTCCATGATCATGTTGCAACGGCAGATGCCGATGCCAATGGGCGTGAGGCCCTACCAGTTTTTCTTTGTGATCGTGTTGATGATGTGGATCAGTGTGGGTGTGGACATGGTCATGCTCCATGACTGTGTGGGTGTGGAGGTGGCTGTGATGTTCTCTCAGTAGCACACTAACCCCTATGGCCATCGTCGCCCCTGCCAGATACTCCCCAGATCCCCAATGTTCCCCGAGAATGGGCACGGCAGCTAATGCGCCGATAAAAGGTGCCGTCGCGAAGAACGCGGCTTCCCGGGCTGCGCCTAGTATGCGTAACGCATAGATGTCCAGCACGACACTGATTCCATACCCCACAAATCCTAAAACCAAAATCATGATGACTGCCGTCATATCGGGAAAATCATAGCCCAGCATCCATGAAAGGCCTAGGGAAAATCCTCCGGCGCTCAACCCCTTGATTCTCGCCACCGCCAGAGGGTTTCGAAGGGAAAGACGCTGGGTGAGATTGTTATCCACGGCCCAGCAGACACAGGCCCCACTGATACTGATAATCCCTAGCCAATCTCCAGCCAGCGTTCCAGGGCTATAACTCAGAATTCCAGCACCGGCAAAAATGAACATGGCTGCACCGACCTCTCGTTTCCCCAGATGCTCGCGAAAGAAAGTGACGGCCAGGAGTATGGTGAGGGGCGCTTCCAGGTTGAGCAAGAGCGATCCGACCACGGCAGAAATCCGTTGAAGCCCATAGAGCATGAGAATGGGGCCCAAAATTCCGCCTGTCAGAATGATGCCAAGTAACGGTCTGATATCGGCCTTCTGGATGGGAGTTTCGGGCTGGGAGAAACCCGGTTGTCTGGTAGATGTCCGAAAGATTTCAAAGAGACCAAGGCCCAGGCCGGCTCCCACATACAACAGGCCAGCAACAGGGAGCAAATCATACACCGGAAGAAACAATTTAATGAAGGGTGTCGTCAGTCCGAATAGCAGGGCTGCCCCTAATCCACAAAGCGCCCCCAGACCATTTTTAGGAGACATGACATGCTACTTTTATATGCATTAGGGACCTCCCAGCTAGATTTCCCCACCTATCGCCCGTTCAAGTTGCGTAAGGGCTATGGACAGGTCGTATTGAGCTTGCGCATATCCTAGGATGGTTTGCCATAAGACGCGTTGCGCGTCCAGCACTTCAAGAAGACTGGCTTGGCCATATTGGAAACTGACTCGGGCAATTCGTACGGCTTCCTCTGCTTGTTTGAGCAGGCCTTTTTTATAGGTGTTGATTTGTGCAGCCGCCGCCTGTGACTGATGAAAGCTCCTGATCACTTCTTTCCTGGTGTCGTTCTTCCAATTTAAAAGGTCGGCTTCGATTTCGTGTTGGGTGCCTAAGGCATTGGCAATTTCTCCCTCGCGCTGATACCAAAGAGGAAGAGGCACGGTGAGACCTCCTAGGTAGGCTTCTCGGCCAGCATCTCGCTGGTAGGATCCGCTAAGGGTCACATTTGGGACCCGTGCGTGTTTTTCTTCAATGAGGCTTTGCTGAGCTTGTTTGAGAAGTTTCTGAAATTTCTCTAGTGTAGGATGTTGTTGAAGTGCTTCTGTGGTCAGGGTCTTTATATCCATATCCTCAGGCCATGTTTTAAACCTTCCGCGTATTTTAAATTGTGCATCCAATGCCTCACCGGTAAGGGAATTTAACGACGCCCTTGCAGCTTGAACAGCACTGTGAGCACTGGTAATTTCTTTTTGGACTTGTAACAACTCCACGTTTATCTTGACCTCCTCGAACGGCGGGGCTTCTCCCGCGTCCACACGACTCTTCACGGCCTTTTTGACTTCTTCAACAACGTTCAGATTTTCCGAAGCCAGTTCTGCTCGTTTCTCTGCCAGAAGGAGTTCATAAAAAGCTTGTCTTACGGTCGCTTTCAAATGAATCTGTGTTTCTTCTAAGGCTTTTTGTGCCCCTCCAAGGCCTTCCAGGGCCGCCTGCTTTCGAGCCTCCCGCTTAGGGCTCCATTCCAGTGGTTGACTGAGCGTCACATACCGTTCAAGCGTTGAAATGGAGGCTGCAGAATCCCGGAATTCTGAATAACCGGATTGAACATCCAGGCTTGGGTTGGGATAGGCCCCAGCGATGACCTGCTGGCTTTGCTTTTTTTCAATAACGGCTTCCCCTTTTTTCACGAGGGGATTGAGGCGTAATGCAAGCTGAACAATTTCCTCAAGCGTATAGGCACGGAGGTTATTTTTTATCTCCTGGGCTTGGGATAGACTGGTCAGACACATCCCAAGCAATCCCACCAAAAACCAGATTGTTAAGGCTCGCTTACCTATCATGAATGTCTCCTTCTTGAAGGTCTTTTGGAAATCCTTCGCCATTCGCTGCAGAATCTTTTACCCCGTATTGGGCAAAGAGCACGGGAAGAAGATACAAGTTTAAAAAGGTCGCGGAGAGAAGCCCCCCAAGGATGACAATCGCCAAGGGGCTTTGGATTTCGCTGCCTGGCTGTCCTTGTCCAAGAGCCAAGGGGATGAGCGCAAACACGGTCACCAGAGCCGTCATCAAAATTGGCGTCAATCGGTCAAGGGAGCCTTCCATCACCACCTGACGTAACGGGATACCTTCAGCAAGCAGGGACTGGTACCGGGCGATCAATAAAATGCCATTGCGAATGGCAATGCCAAAGAGCGTGATGAACCCCACGAGGGATGCCACGCTGAGCACGCCGCCAGTCAGGGCCACAGACAGCACCCCTCCTACGAGGGCCAGTGGAAGATTGATCAGGATCAGCAAGGCGAGTCGGAAGGAGGAAAAGGCTTGATACAGTAAGACGATCATCCCCACTAACACCACAAGGCTGATGAGAAGAATGCGCTGTGTGGCTTCTTGCTGGCTTTCAAACTGCCCACCATAGGTGATGTAGTAACCAGGCGGAAATTGGACTTGAGAGGTGATTTGTTGCTGGATGTCCTCCACCACGCTTCCGAGGTCTCGCTCCGCCACGTTACATGCCACCACCATCTTTCGCTGGACATTTTCCCGGTTAATCTTGTTGGGGCCACGATCAGCATAGATTGTCGCCAACATACTCAGTGGGACGCGGTTGCCTCCTGGCGTATCGATCAGCGTTGAATCCAGGACGCTAGGATTTTTTCGATACTCGTCGTCATATCGTACGATCAAATCCACGGCACGTTGCCCCTCTAGAACCTGAGTAACGGTTCGACCCTTCAGGGCTGTCTGAAGAGTCTCGTTGACTTCCCCCACGCTTAAGCCGTGCGAGGCCAGGGCTCTGCGGTTGAAAGCAACAGTCAGCAAGGGGATATCAGTTTGCTGATCGACGGCCAGATCTACCACGCCCGGAATGGGTTTCATTACCTGTTCGACTTTTTTCGCCAATTGGCGCAAGGTGTAGAGGTCCGGTCCAAACAGCTTGACGGCAATGGCACTTCGGGTCCCCGACAACATGTGGTCGATGCGATGCGAGATGGGCTGGCCGATATTGACCGTGATACCTGGAATCATTCGAAACGACTCGCGTACCGCCACGAGAAAGGCCTCCTTACTCCGCTCTTGCATCCGCAGCATGACGTCGAGTTCACTCGAATTCACCCCTTCGGCATGTTCATCAAGTTCGGCTCGCCCGGTTCGCCGCGCGGTTGAGACCACTTCCGGATGTGCCAACAAGGTTTTTTCCACCAAGCGAGCGATCCGATCCGATTCAGGTAACGAGGTCCCAGGCAACGTCACGATATTCACGGTGAGCGTGCCCTCATTAAATGGGGGAAGAAAAGTCCGCCCGAGCCACGGCAAAATGGCAATGGCCACAAGGAGGAGAAGGACGGCCAGCCCTTGCATCACGTTGGGATGTCCCAAAACTGTTGTCAGGCTTTTTTGATAATAGTGGAGGAGCTTGTCGACCACCCATCCTTCGTTCGACGTTTCCTGGTCTTGTTGTAATAACAGCGTGCTCAATACTGGTGTGACGGTCACGGCCACGAGAAGCGACGCAAACACCGCGAGAAGATAGGCATAGCCCAGGGGCCAAAGTAATCGGCCCTCCACCCCTCCGAGGAAGAAGAGCGGGAGCATCACCAGCATGATGATGAAGGTGGCAAATACAATGGAAGGGGTGACTTCGGCGCAGGCTTCTTGAACCACACCCAGCAGCGGACGCTGTTCGTCTGAAGCTTTGTTCCGTTCCTTCCGTAAGCGGCGCACAATGTTATCAACAAACACAATGGCATCGTCAGCTAACAAACCCACCGCGATCGTCAGTCCGCCTAGGGTCATCGTGTTGATGGTCACCCCGGCGAGTTTGAGCCCGATGAGAGCGGCCGCTAAAGAGAGAGGAATGGCCATGACTGAAATGAAGGTGGCCCGGATATTCAACAAAAAGATGAACAGAACAATGACGACCAACAGAGCGCCATCTCGAAGCGCACTCACCACGTTCTGAATGGCTACTTGGATGAAATCTGATTGTCGAAACAGCGATCGGTCCAGGGAAAATCCCTCCGGTAAACGCGGCTCGATCTCATCGAGCACCCGATCGATGTGGTGAGTCAAGGTCAACGTGTTGGCTTCAGGTTGTTTCAAAATGGCCATGACCACGGCCGGTTGACCATTTACCGAGCCTTCGCCGCGTTTTAAGGCATTGCCAATCCTCACATCGGCCACTTGCCCGAGGAGAATAGGCTCTTCCTTTTGGAAGTCCACAACCGTCTGCTCGATATCATCTAGCGAGTGAATGCGGCCGATGCCGCGCACAAGATGTTCCTGCCCCGATGAAAGGAGGAACCCACCCGTCGCATTGGTATTAGAGTGTTCAAGCGCCCGCGCAATATCCGATAACGAGAGGTGGGCACTCTGAAGGTGTTGCGGGGAAACCAGCACTTGATATTGCTTGACATTCCCTCCAATCGGGATCACCTGTGCGACACCAGGAATGGCCAGCAGTCGTCGACGAATCTCCCAATCAGCGAGGGTTCGGGCTTGCCGGAAATCGGGACCTCGCACCCCCAGAAACAATACCTCGCCCATAATGGAAGAAATGGGCGCGAGGACGGGTTGCCCGACTTCAGGAGGCAGTCGGCTTCCCACGAGTTGCAGTTTTTCACTGATGATTTGTCGTGCCCGGTACACATCGGTGCCCCAGTCAAATTCGATCCAGACAATAGAAAAGCCAATCGAAGAAGCCGAGCGCACACGACGCACACCCGTCGCCCCGTTCATGACGGTTTCGATAGGCAGGGTCACCAGTGTTTCCACTTCCTCCGGCGCGAGAGAGGCGGCCTCAGTCAGAATCGTGACGGTGGGCGCGGTCAGGTTAGGGAACACATCCACAGGCATGCTCCGGGCCAGGATGACTCCGGTCACGAGCGTGGCCACGGACACCGCCAACACCAACAGTCTGTTTTTTAATGACCATTCAATAAGTGCGATCATGTCATTCCCATTTATTTTTTCCGTTAAACATCACCATGAATGGTTCCTCGTCAGTTCGACACGTTAATGAGCATGGGTTGGAATTTCGCCAGACGCTGCTGCCAGCCTGATCGCATAGGCCCCCTTTGTGACCACACGTTCATCAGCTTCAATGCCTTCTAGAATCTGTACCACCTCTTCATCTTCAGGGCTGGTCGTGACGCCCGTGGTGATGAACCGTTTTTCGAACGCCTCCCCACCGGTTTGGACAAAGGCCACTTTTTTCCCGCTTTCGTGCAGCACCGCCGTTGACTGAATGGCGACGCTTTCTACTTTGTCTCCTGTTTCAATAAATACGTCTGCATGCATGCCCACCTTCAGGCTATGGTTGGGGTTTTCCACTTCAAAAATCACCGGGAGCGTTTTGGTTGCAGGGTCAATGACATTGCCAATGGCGACCAAGCGGGTGTTGACTTGGTCAGGTAAGATCAGCCTTGACATGCCTTGAGGCTGGAAGGAAGCCCTGGCGTGTGGGGAAATTTTCGAAACATCGGAACCATAGACCCGAGCTTCAACCCACACGTGATCCAGATTGATGAGGGTGAATAATTCCTCTCCAGCCTCGACTCGTGATCCCAAGGTCAGGGCAGCCTTAACGATCACCCCTTGAATCGGGGCTCGTAGAAGGTAATCCTGAGTCTGGTCCCGAGTATCGGCGCTCCCAACCTGTTGAGCAAGGGTTAAGGCTGCTAGACGTTTTTGAGTTTCCGCGTGTTTATTTTTGGCCAGGAGAAAGGTGGTATTCGCCTGCTCCACTTGTTTTTGCGCGAAAACCTTCTCCTCAAATAAGCGTTGTGCACGATCAAACTCCCGTTGGGCCTGGTCCTGCTGTAACGCGGCTTGTGAGACAGCAGACTCCAATTCGGCTCGGCTAACCGTTGAAAATCCTGGTGTCACCGCGACTAACACCGCGCCTTTTTCTACCTGCTGCCCCATAATGGGAAGCAGGGCAGAAGGTGGCAACACCACCAGGCCCGTGGCCGGTGCCGTAACCACCACCCTTTGCCCCATTTTGGATTTAATGGTTCCTCGAGCCCTGATGGTAGAGGCCAGGATCTGATTGGTTGCCACGTTCGTGGCAAATTCAACTTTCCATTGCTGCTCTTTTAAAAAGGTGACTTCCTCTTGAAGGCTAAGCGGTTCTTGGGTTTCTGCGTCACCTTCGACCTCGTCTTGGCTGGAAAAGACCCGTACGTTGGGAATGCGAAAGGTTTCATTGAGGGACTCGCTCTTGAGTGACAGTTCCATGTCATAGGTTCCAGGTTCTGGCATGGTGACGGAAGGGGTGAATATTCCTGCCCTGAGGGGCGCCGACACCAAAAAGGATAAAGCGGGTTGCCCCTTTGTGGTCATGCGAACTTCGACGCTGCCCGTTATGACAGGTCGAAAATTTCGAAGGTCGGTCAGATGCGCAGCGAAGATAGAAGCGTGCCCCGCCACAAATGGCGGATACTCTAAAAAAAGCTCGGCCTTGTCAGACCACAAGGTAATCGAAATGGGGTCTGGTTCCGTTCGACCTTCCTCTGAAGCTTTTGATCCGGTGATGGAATCCAAACGAAATCCTCCACCGAGAATGGCCGTCACACCCACGGCAAGCAAAACTATAAAACCCAATGCCCAGAAAAACATTCGTTTCATGGTCTACCTTCCTTCAGATTCAACGCGCAATCTACTTTTGATAGACAAGACTCCAGAGTCCCAACAACATTCTCAGCTCCGACAAGCTGGATCTTCACAAACTCATGAGGCAGAGAAAGTGCAGCAGCCAGCCCACACCTAGGCTACCCATTAAATGGCTAGCAATTATTTGTTACAGCTGTAGGGAATGGAAACGTATTACAAAGAAGAAAGAGGTGGAGCTCTTCCTGAATGGAACGAGGGAAGGTTTGAGAAAGGGAGAAAAGTATCGGAATCGATCAGTGGACTTCCGCGAACAGGTGACGTGGGCTCCCAGAAACTTTGGTGTAGATCGGCCGACGGAATGTCACTGGGCGAAGTATCCACATTGGGCAGAATTATGAAGAGGTTGGTACTCGAACCTGAAGTCAACGTGGTGAGGGTGACATCTTCAAGAAATGACCATTGGCCCTGGCTTTCGTGCTTATCAGATTCTGACTTGGGGAAGTGGGAGGAATTCTCATCCAGGTGAACATGTCGAACCAGACTTGAATGGTCAGATGCTCGAGATCCATATCCCGCTTCTGCCTGCAAGACTCGATGGTCATGGAGAAAAGGGAGACTGAAGATCCCAAATAAAAGGAGGGAAACCACTATTTTCATGTGTACTACTTTGATGTGCCTGTTATCCATAAGCTTGAATCGAGCGAAGACCCCATTCTCCCAACTTTTTCACGCTACCATGGGAACCCTTCCCGGTCAATTTGTTGCCAAGCCCTTAGCCGGGCATCCGTGGCACAAGCGCCCGCTGCCGGAACAAGATCGACATGTGTCGGCCAAAACATAAATCCGAACATTTCTACTTGGGGAGGAAGCGGACATTATCATGTTGGGATTACACGCCTATTTTTTCAGACTGTCATAGCTCCATTGATGGCTGTTCGATAAAATGGCATGGTTCATAAGGAAGAAATAGATCAAATCCCCCACGCCCGCAAAAAATCGAAGGAAATCAGACAATCGGTTCCAATTTTCTTGGGATGAGTCTACCCAGAATAGGAACGCATCCGGAGCTTCCTGCTATCCGGATTATTTAAGGTACCATTTGAGCGTCGCCGTCTGGGTGGGATTCATCGCTTTGGCCGGAGTGGCAGCAGAAACCGGGGTGATCATGATCATCTTTCTCGATGAAGCCTGTGCTCGTCGGCAACAGGAAAACCGGCTCCAGTCTCTCAAGGATCTTCGTGTCGCGATCATCGAAGGAGCGGCACTGCGAGTCCGGCCAAAAATCATGACGGCTTCCGCAATCTTTTTGGGTTTACTCCCGATTATGTGGAGCCATGGAACAGGGGCAGATGTGATGAAACGGATTGCGGCTCCTATGATTGGGGGGATGGTGACCGCAATCATTCTCACGCTATTGGTTGTTCCATCTTTGTATTTAATCTGGAGAAAGAGAGAGTTAAAACTCCATGTCAGGAAATATTAAGAAGTGCCATACCCACCTTTTCAGGAACAGCGACCCACTTAAATGGTCTGCGTGTTTGCGTGCTCCTGTGAACACGTGATAACGCGCTTGGCTTGACAGAGCCATATATATCCATATATCTAGAAGTATGGATATTGAGCAAAGCGCGATTGTTTTTGATGCCTTGTCTCAGGAAACACGCCTGAGAGCCTTTCGCCTGCTGGTCCAAGCGGGGCCGGATGGGCTTCCCGCAGGAGCCATCAGCGAAGAGCTTGGCACACCGCAGAACACCCTTTCTTTTCACCTGAACCACCTCTCCCATGCGGGTATTGTCAGTTCACGCCGAGAAGGACGCTCCATTATTTACCTGGCCAATTTTGACATGATGCGCGATTTAATCGGTTTTCTGGTCAAGGACTGTTGCAGTCGAGACGTGGCCAATATTCGCCGGGATAAAAAGAAGGGGTGTTCGATTATTGAACTGGCCGATTGTTGCACCCCGAAGAACAAAGCCAGTGCGAATGGCTAATGCACCTCAAAAGGTGTTGTTTGTCTGTACTGGCAATTCATGCCGGTCGATTATGGCTGAGATGTTACTCAATCATCTTGGGGAGGGACGTTATGAGGTTTTTAGTGCAGGAAGTTCTCCGAAAGGCCACGTCCATCCTCAATCCATTGCCACGCTTACCCGTCATAGCATTAATCCCGGTCAGCCGCGTAGTCAGTCGTGGAATAAATTTACTGGAATGAAGCTTGATCTCGTCATAACGGTGTGCGACCAAGCCGCCGGTGAAACCTGCCCGCTGTTTCCGGGCAGCCCCAAAATGCTGCATTGGAGTATACCTGACCCGGGAAAGGCAGAAGGTCACGAAGAAGAAATTCACGCGGCCTTTGACGAAGCCTTCTATTTACTAAAAAGTCATATCGAGAAAGCCTTGTTGCCATGAGTGAACCCTCACCGCTTGGCCTGTTTGGCAGGTATTTAAGCCTTTGGGTGGGCCTGTGTATCCTTGTTGGGGTCGGGTTGGGGTATGGCTTTCCCGCACTCTTTCAGTTGGTGGCTGGCCTCGAATACGCCAACGTTAATTTCGTGGTGGCGGTTCTCATCTGGGTGATGATTTACCCGATGATGACGCAAGTGGATTTTTCCAGTTTAAAAAATCTTGGGCAAAGACCGCGCGGCCTGTGCATTACACTGGTTGTCAACTGGCTGATTAAACCCTTCACCATGGCCGCTTTGGGAATTGTCTTCTTTGAGTATGTCTTTGTCGGATTGGTCGAGCCTGAAACGGCCAAGGAATATATCGCAGGGATGATCTTACTAGGCGTGGCACCCTGTACGGCGATGGTGTTTGTCTGGAGCCAGCTGACGCGCGGTGATGCGGGTTATACGCTGGTGCAGGTGTCAATCAATGATCTTGTCATGGTGTTTGCGTTTGCTCCTATCGCGGCGTTTTTGCTCGGCATCACGGACATTGTCGTGCCGTGGGAAACCTTGCTGTTGTCTGTTGTGCTGTATGTCGTGATTCCGCTGGTGGCTGGATATATAACCCGCAATTTCCTCATCAAGAAGAACGATGACGGCAAGACGTTACAGCGTTTTACCCATCATCTTGAGCCGTATTCAATTATTGGTCTGCTGGCCACGGTGATATTGCTCTTCGGCTTTCAGGCGCAGACCATTCTTGACCAACCGCTTGTTATCGGGCTTATTGCCGTGCCTCTGCTGATACAGAGCTACGGCATTTTCTTTGTGGCCTATGGCTGGTCGTATCTCTGGAAGGTGCCTCATAACATCGCTGCGCCTGCATCATTAATTGGAACCTCTAATTTCTTTGAATTGGCCGTGGCTGTGGCTATTAGTCTGTTTGGCCTGCATTCCGGTGCGGCATTGGCAACGGTCGTTGGGGTCTTGGTTGAAGTGCCTGTGATGCTGTCACTGGTGGCTTTTGCCAATAGAACCAAGGGACATTTCATTCAAACTGCGTATCAATCATAGGGTCTTGCCGCTCCTCCATGATCGGAGGAATGATGACCGCCACCATTCTCACTCTATTGGTTGTTCCATCTTTGTATTGAATGTAGAGAAAGAGGGAGTTAGGAATTGATTGAAAACCTTAAAAACCAATGAAAAGCAGGAATCAAATTTGTCTTTTACAGACATGAGCACAATAGGGGCACAGGATAGGAAACAGTTATTGAAAAGAATGATACGGTATCTTAATTACTGCTGTTTGCACCTGATTGTGCGGGAAGTCAACACAGTGATTGAAAAAAATGCGGAAAGGGTAACAATTGGTGGATAAACACAAACGAAAGACCACGTGGCTGGGAACAAGATACGAGAGGGAAACCAAAGGGGCAAAGTGCCCCAGGTTAAAAGGGTCCCTTCTTGATTACAGAAGGGGACGTCTCTAACACTTTGAAATCCTTAATATTCAGCGTGATGGTATCAAGCTTGCTTTACTTTATTACGAAAGAGGGTTAGGCTAATTAAAAATCACGGAGGGATGTTCCTGTCCCAACTCTTCAAATGAACTTTAAATTTCAATCGGCACTAAGAAGCTTTATCCCGTTCCTGCTCTTGGCATTTGTGGTATGTGGAGTGGGGGGCATGTATTGCCCCATGCCAGCTTCCGCCGCCGACTCACACCACTCTCAGCAAGCTTCTCACCATTCCTCTTCTTCCCAAACCACGGGCGAATGTCCCGACCAACTAATCAGTTCTCCTGGGCCATTTGAAAATGACGATGTCTCAGTTAGCGTTCTTTCCGTAGCGACTATTACATGGCTACACGACATCCCTAGCTTCGGTCTTTTCAAGTTTCTGGGGTATGACAAAACCCCCACTTCCACCACCTATCCTCTTCTCTTTCTTCTCTTCTCTGTTTTTCTGAATTGAGTTTCCCTAACAGTTGATTGCCAAAGGGTTCGGAAGCCAACCGTGTTTCCGCGCTCATGTTGACTATTTCCGTCATCATGTTAGGGGGGCATCATGGAATCTTTTCAGCTCCAACGTTCATTTCTACGAATCTTTACCATAGGGCTGTGGCTGTCAATCGTCCCAGGTCTGTCGGTTCTGGGCGCTGAGCCTCCCTTGAAACTGAACATGCTCATTGAGGAAGCCTTTCAGCGGAATCCGGAAATTCAGTCAGCAAAGCACCGATGGGAAGCCAGGAAAGCAACGATCCCTCAAGTCCAATCTCTGCCTGATCCAGTCGTGGGTTTTGGCTACCGCGGCCCTGACATCATGAGAGAAGGCCGATTCCAAGTGCAACAACAGTTTCCGTTCCCAGGAAAGCTGGGGCTAAAAGGAGAAGTTGCTTCCAAAGCCGCCGATCAAGTCAGCAAGGCTTATAGGGCCATTCAACTTCGGGTCATTGCCCAGTTGAAGATCGCCTACTTCAACCTCCATTTCGTTCATGAATCGATTGAGGTGGTGAACAAAAATCTCATGATTCTCAAAGAGCTGGAGAAGACCGCGGAAGTGCGATACCAGGTGGGCAAAGGGATTCAGCAAGATGTCTTCCGGGCGCAAGTTGAGTTGTCTCGAGAAATGGAACGGTTGACCAGTTTGGAACAGGAACAACACACGATCACAGCTGAACTCAATCGAATCCTCAATCGCCCGCCGACCATGCCTCTTGGCAAACCCGAGGAACCAACCCTGACGTCTCTACCGTATAGCCTTGAAGAACTCATCAGCCTGGTCAAACGCCAGTCTCCACTCCTCCAAGTCCAGGCGCATGGCATTGAGAAAAGTCAATCATCCGTGGCGTTAGCCCAGCGAGAATATTACCCGGATTTT
>JAJDBQ010000006.1 GCA_029261255.1 Nitrospirales bacterium | reverse complement strand
CTTCTGCACACAATGCCGAAATATCGCCGAAGGTCCACTCTGTGATGTGTGCCTTGACCCCAAACGAGATACCACCAGCATTTTAGTCGTGGAAGAACCCAGTACATTGCATGCCATTGAACTCAGCCGCGCGTTTCGAGGGCTGTATCACGTGCTCTACGGCGCGCTCTCTCCCTTAGATGGCGTTGGCCCGGCAGACATCCGCACGCATGAGTTGGAAAATCGCGTGCAACAGGGGGGTATTAAAGAAGTGATTGTGGCGACGAATCCGACGATTGAAGGAGAGGCTACGGCTATTTATTTGACTAAACGGTTGAAGCCTCTTGGGGTGAAGGTGTCTCGTATTGCTTATGGGATTCCTGTTGGGATGGATATTGAGTATGCCGACGAAGTAACCCTTCTGAAATCGATCGAAGGACGCAGAGATCTTGGCTAGTTAAACAAGTTCCTTCCAGTAAGCACTTCTTTTCCCACTCATTCTTTATTTTTAATATTTTTGGTTGAATGATAATTGTCGGGGTTCGTCCCGACAGCCGAGGTCCTTTTGTTTCGGCAAAAGGACCCAAAACCATTGACGCCCAGTTCGGCTTTTAAGATGGCTTGACGAAAATTTGGTGGGTGGGCAAACTCGCGTTGCTCAAACAATGCCCACCTCAGATTAGAGCGTCCATCCAGGGAGCCGAACAGCAGGCGTCGGATGAAGGGAGGGGAGGGAAATAAAATTTAACGTCGAACAAATAGCATGGTTATTTGATGAACCACACCGTTCAGTCAGCAGCGTTTTTAGAATTTAAGTGCAGTGGCTCAGATATGATCTTACAGACAAGACCGGATTAGGTCCTGCGGGTATCCAATAGCGGACATTCGTGTGACCAAAATTACACCTTTGAAACCATCCGCTGTCGGCCAAGAGCGGACATTTCAGTCTCATGTTCTTAGCATATGCACATTCCAACCTGGCTACCCGAATGACATAATCTTCATAACACTTTTCTTTTCCAAGTCGTTGGGCTTCTTGATGATCTGTTTGTGCCTTCCATGAGTTAATGAATATTTCATCTTGTCGATAAGAAACCGTGATCTCCGTCCGACCTTCGTGTCATTTTATTTGGCATAAAAGACAGAAGTTTGATCAAAGTTAAAGCTAGCAGCCTTGTTAAAATGTCGCTACGCGCCCCTAGCTCAGTGGGATAGAACATCTGCCTTCTAATCTATGAAGAGGGGATTGCCTAAGACGTTGAAATCTTGGCAATCCCCTTTCTAGTTCTGCCATTTAGCCTCTCGCCTCACTTGTTCACCTTTGCTGCTCTTTGCCTGGAGTCTGTTGTGTTTGTTTCCGCTGAATGCTAAGGGGTAATCGAAAGAAAAATTGTACTTCGCCCACGTTGTAGCAAGAGTAGAACCCGATCATCAGAATCAAGCTTCTTTGTTAAACGTTGAAAATCACCAATATTCTTCACGACATGGCGATTAATTTCACGGATAATGTCCCCTTTGCGAATACCAGATCGACTTGCCGCGCTTGCAGCTTTCACTTCGATCACCTCAACGCCTTTTTCTCCAGATGAGAACGGTTTGACTGTGACCCCCGTCAACGCATGTTTTCCTCGTGCATGATCGGCTGAGGCCAGAGCTTCAAGGTCTTTCGGTAGTTCAGAAATTTTGATTTGAACCTCATGTTTCTCTCCATCTCTCAATACTTGAATGGTTACTGAAGCCTCAGGTTCTGTTTCCGCGACCAATGATCGCAAATGTCGCGAATCGTTCACTTCATGGGAATCATAGTGGCGAATGATGTCTCCCCGTTTGAGACCACCCTCCGCAGCTGGGCTGTCTGCCACGACATCGCCAATCAAGACACCCCGTTGATCAGGAGCTTCAAATTGCTCTTGAAGATCCGCGTTTAGATCTTGAATAGACACTCCGAGCCACCCACGAATCACTTCTCCATGTTTCGTGAGGCTAGTCTGAATGGTCTTGGCCATATTACTGGGTATGGCAAATCCAATCCCCATATATCCGCCGGATCGACTAAAAATTGCGGTATTGATTCCTATTAATTCTCCCTTGAGATTCACTAATGCTCCACCAGAATTCCCAGGATTAATCGCCGCATCGGTTTGAATAAAGTCTTCATAGTCAACAATTCCCACATTCGCTCGTCCGACCGCACTGACTATTCCCATCGTCACGGTTTGGGTGAGGCCAAAGGGATTTCCAATGGCCATGACAATTTCTCCAACTTGTAGTTTTCCTGAGTCCCCCCAAGGGAGAATCGGCAATTCATCTGCTTCAATTTTTAGCAAGGCGAGGTCGGTCTTAGGATCAGTTCCCACCACCTCAGCTGTAAAGTTCCGTTTATCCGATAACGTCACCTGAATCTCATCACCCGATTCCACCACATGATTATTCGTGACGATATAGCCATCCCGACTGACGATCACCCCAGAGCCTGTTCCTTGTGGACGAGGGGATTCTTCCGGTTGAAACCGCCGCTCAAATTCTTCTCCAAAAAATCGACGAAAAAAGGGATCATCAAAAAAAGGGGATCGCTGGGGAGTCCGGCTCTCATGTTTGACCGTGGTTGAAATATTCACGACCGCCGGCCGAGCCGCCTTGGCCACTTGGGTAAAGGTGGCATTCTGGAGAGCCGTGCTGGACTGTCCGACCAGGAGTGCTCCTGAAAGGAGTGGTGCTTGCTCCTTATCTTCTAATGTGGCTGGCGTTTTCCCTTTGGTTTCGAGGGATTCTCCTGATGACAGGCTCAGGTCCGTTCCCAGTCCAAAGCCTAAGATTATTCCTATAATCAAAAGGCTCAGGCCCAGAAAAGCAAAATACCCTCCGTTTCGTGCGGTCAGAGCTTTATGGAACCAGGTATGACGCATGGATTTCCCCTCCTCCTCATCAATTTTCGCGGCAATGCGGCATGACAAAGGTCCGTCCGTACCACCAGAAGGGTTTTCCTGATGGTTTAATCGTCTCATTTCAGAGTGATGAACACGGTTCGGTGAAATTTCATATTTACTTTGCTCACGCAAGCAGAAACCTATGAAGACTATGAATTACGAGATAGCGATTTTTCTTCCGCGCGAGGTTATGCTCGGATTTTTACCAATGGTCACCGTCAATACGCCCTTATTGAATTTCGCCGTAATTTGGTCTTCATTCGCATTGGTAGGCAAAGAAAGAACGCGCTGGAATGCCCCATACGTCCGTTCCATCTGATGATATTGATCGTCCTGTGATTCATGTTCGTATCGCTTTTCCCCACGAATAGTGAGCGTCATGTCCTCGACCGTCAGTTCTATATCCTTTTCATCTACTCCTGGTACGTCAACGGTAATGGTGTAATCCTTCATATTTTCTGAAATATTGAGCTGAGGAAATACGCTACCTCTCATCGTCCTACCCTCAGGTATGCGGAATCGAGACATCGGAAGTCCTTGGAAGAAATGGTCAAAGAGCTGATCCATGGCATGGTGAAATTGAGTAAAAGGATCAGGGGATACAAGAGTTCCGTTTCCGTTAGCGTGCTGTGGATACACAGCCGGTTGTTCTGCTTCTTTTTTAAACCAATTCCATGGGGTCAGTAGTCGTGTAAATTCCATGGTGTGTACCCTCCCTTGGTCTCGATGAACTTGGGTAGTGTTGTTGATTGTTCTCGCGAATGCCGTGGTGTCCACTTACCTCCCTCCTTATATTCAGGTTATTCATGGCCTCATAAATGACAAGTAATTCGCCTTTAAAAAAAGTCAAGTTTTGTAAAAAAGCCAATTAGAGGTCCTCAAAATAGCCATCGTATTTACTCGTTTCGAGGGTTCAGTTTTCTCATATTTTTTTTAACACGTAGGACTTGACAATATTATTTTTGAAGTTATTTCGAGGAGGAGAAGCCGGAATGGCGGAGTCGTTGAAACGAGCAATTGCCGTCAAATTGTGAGTGCAAACCCCCAGTCAAAGGAGGAAAGACCATGCTTATTCGCCGAGTGGACAGTTGGCCGCTAGAACACGAACTAAGTGGATTCACAGAATTCGATCGATTTCGTCGGGACCTCGGTCTTTTACTCAACGGTCGTCAGAGTCAATTCAGGAGGGAGGAGCCTCCAGCCGGAGTCTTTCCGCTCCTTCATGTGACTCATGACCATGATAATTTTTATGTCCGATCAGAGGTTCCCGGCATGACTTTGGACAAGCTCGACGTGTCGGTGACAGGACGTACCGTTTCAATTTCAGGGGAACGGACCATTCCATCAGAGAATGAACACGTGCGATACCATCGACAAGAACGAGAGGCGGGTAAGTTTCGTCGACAGTTTAACTTACCCAGCGATGTGGACAGTGATCACGTCCAGGCGAAATACCGACATGGCATGCTCATGGTCGTCTTGCCTAAGTCCGAAAGTGCCAAGCCGAGAAAGATTATGATCAACAGCTAACGATCAGCACAGGGAGACGCTGATCCCAACCCTGGGGAGGAATGACTTTTTGATCAGATAGAACACAGAACGGAGGATGACGATGACAACACAAACACAAGATATGCAAGCCCGAGAAAAGCAGGAGGTGAATGGGACTTCAGAGTCAACGATGTCTGGCCGAACTTTTTCTCCTCAAGTGGACATTTTCGAAGATGACCACGCGTTAACTATTGTGGCTGATATGCCAGGCGTGCCTTCGGATAATGTGAGTATTGACTTGAAAGAGGACGTTCTTGCCTTAGTGGGGACACCTTCACTTTCCATCCCTGAAAAAGAAGAAGTGGTGTTGAAAGAGTTTGAGAGCGGAAAGTACTTTCGTCAATTCCGACTCTCAGAGGTTGTTGACCAAGCCAACATCAAAGCGCATTTAGACAATGGGGTTTTGCGGGTCACTCTTCCTAAAATAGGACCCGCTAAACCGCGAAAAGTGCCTATTACTGAAGGGTAATATTCTGCGCGTGGCTAAAGGGGGACAGTTGCCATATGCTGTCCCCCTTTTTTGAATTATTTTAGCGCGAATTCAAATGTCCGCTTTGGGTCGACTACCGTCATTGACCACCAAAGCTCGTGAGCGTCTGCTTTAAGTCAAATCTGAGACTGTCAGCCATTTTAAAGCCTGACTATTACACTTAAGAAAATCAAAGAAGATCTTCTGGATTTCACACTCGCCTTAGTCATTCAGCGATAGGGGAGTGATAAATGATGATAATTTTCAAGGGTAAATGGATTCACCAATACCGTGAATATCAGAGAGCTTGGGTCGGTTCAAAAAAGTCCTTCCAGCAAGGCCTCAGCCAATTTGCCGCGCGGAGCGTACACTCTGTACGTGAGCACGGCAAATTGGTGAGAACACCGCTGGCGGCTTTATTCAACAGGCTCGTTAGCGTTTGGCTTGTTGTTCAAGTGCTTGGAATTGGGCGGGGAAGACGCCGAGCCAAAATCCAATTTGTTGGATTTCTTGACGCCAGTGCTTTTCGTAGCTTCCTTGCTTCATCCCAAATTTCACTAAGTCTGCAAGCAATTGATTCACTTTCGGCTCTGGTAGATTTTCCGCAAACATTTTTGGAATCATAAAGCCCAACGACTGCCGAATGAGATTGTCTTTATCTTGAGGGGAGAGATCAAGATGACGCAACACCTTACGAAGCCTTGAAGAATCAGGGTCATTCCGTTGTTCAATTGCACAAGCAAAAAGCCCACCAATATTGTAGCGTTCAGTCGACGAAAGCAGCGGCTCCTGACCTTTTACTACTGGTCGAACCGTAGGCGTTGACGGTTTCACGGCTTTCTTTACAGGCTTCTTCGCTGGGCTAGTCTTGCCTTTAGCCGTCGCAGAAATCAGTGGCGCCTGACTTTTTGGTACGTGTCGAACCACAGGAGTTGATGGCTTCACGGTTTTCTTTATAAGCTGCTTCGCTGAGGTAGCCTGTACTTTTTTCTTCACAATTGGCGTTTTCTTTTTTTGGACCGACACCTTTTTCTTTGCTGGGGCTTTCGGCTTAGAAACAGCCTTGACCACTTTCTTTTTCGGGGCTACCTTCACTTTCTTTGTCACAGCCTTTTTCGCAACAACCTTCTTTTTCGCAGCCGATTGAGCCGGAGTTTTCTTCTTCGCAACGGGCTTCGCAGCCTTTGTTACTTTCTTTGCTACTCCCGTCCCCTTTTTACCTAGAGCGGCTTTCGGCTTCTTTTTTGTGGCAGTAGGCTTAGAAGCTGCCTTCGCTTTGCCTTTTTTGGCCACTATTTTTTTCTTTGCAACAGCCTTCGGTTTTACCATTTTTTTCGTCGACACCTTACGAACAGATTTCTTTGAAGCCATCAATGACCCTTTCTAAATTGTATGAAGCAGCGATCGTTCTCTATTCAATGGAACGAAGAAAAAATAATAGCTGGTCTGAAGTTACTCAGCAAGAGAGCGGAGGATTCTGAAGATCATTGCGTCGTTAGCAAGATGGTCAAAATGGCCATTCAGCGCGGCCGCAGTGAACGAAGGGAAGAAGCGTACCTTCGTTCGCTGATCCCCCGAGAGAAACGAGAACAAAACTGACGGCCATTTTCACCATTCTGCTATGGGGAGACCCCGCTTTTTAGAACAATTTCGCATATATGATCTAACCGTTCGACATGCTCGTAAGCTGACCAAGGATCAGGAGCCATGGAACACACACCATGGTTGGCTTGTCCGACAATATCGAAATCTCCAGCAGGGTTGGTGTCAGTCACTCCTAAGGCTCGTGCAGTCGCCTCGCCTAATTCTGTGCTCACGGCGGGGAGGGTGGGGACGGTTGGCCCAATTCTGGTGTAACGATAGATTTCAGGAAAATCTCCGCAGATTTTTTGAAGATCAAAGCCCCGATAGATGGCCGCCACGACATTGGTGGCATGGACATGGACGACCGCCCTGGTCTTGCTCATGCCTTTGGTTAACAGGAAATGCATATGCAATTCGCCCGATGGTTTAGTCCCCGGCGGCACTTCCATTTTTCCATCCTTTATTCGTATTTTGATCATATGCTCAGGATGGATGATGGTTTTTCGCCATCCTGACGGCGTGATGGACAAATGAATACTGCGTGCTCGCCTCACACTACAGTTCCCATCTCGACTCGTGATCCATCCGCGTTCATAACACCGTCGTAGCACATCACCTATTGCCGTAATCATATGTTGGCTTCTCCTAGTTACTAGAAAAAATATAGCTGCTATTTCTTAAGAAGAAATTGTACCACTCCTTCGTGCTTCCGTCTCAGCCTATCGCCCAAGGTTGTATAGAGAGTACGATGTACAGAGAAGAGATTCTTCTGCAGTTCATACAAGTATGACGTTTTTACATGAAGGAGGTAATGCATTGAATATTCAAGCAATAAAGAAATTTCGATTAGTGGTTCTCACCTTAAGCCTACTAGCCCCAGGACTCCTGTTCTTTGCCCTCCCAGGATTGGTCTTGGCCGACTCAGGCAAGACCAAAGTGCTGTATCACGTAGACGGGAAAGATCCAGACGTCGCAAAATATGCCCTGGCGTTAATCAGTAAGCACATAGAGGCGGAAGGGGGACCTGACAAGATTGACATCGTCTTAGTTGTCCATGGTCCAGCTTTGAAGTTATTTGAAAAGGAAACCGTTGATCCAGTGTTGCGTGATAAGTTGAAAGTGATTATCGATAAAGGCGCCCAAGCAGAAATGTGCCAAGTCTCGATGAAATTATTTGGAACGCCCTTGGAAAAATTGGTGGCAGGGTTTAAGCCAACAGAACATCCAGTGGCCGTGAAACGCATCGCGGACCTGCAAAAAGAAGGCTACCTGTACATCAAGCCATAGTCAGCTTACATCTCAACATGTCAAAATATTCCCTGAGGAGGCTGATCGCTCGATCAGCCTTCTTTGAATTTCCCCTCGTTCTTTTCTAATCTTTTCATGTATCCCCTTCCTATCCGCCCCTTTCGTCCTTCAGGCAACCCATCGATTGGCCGAGAACCTCTGAAGAGATCACTATTTGTATTCCCTTGGGAGGAATCTTCATGTGTCGATCATCTCTTTATGACAATCGTTCGTCTTTTCTAAGAGCGACTGTGCTTGGCTCCACCCTCTGTCTATTCATACTTATGGCTCACTCGTTCGTGAACCCCTCTCTGGCTCAATCTGATTCTCAAGTCGCGCCTGATTTTAACGTTTCTTCTTTAGATGGTGAACATTTCTCAAATTATAAACTGGAAGGGGAACAGGCGTTATTAATGTTTTGGGCTCCTTGGTGTGGCGTGTGTCAGCGAGAATTACCGAAAATCGCCAGATTTTATAAACACGACCTGCCAGATGATTTGCAAGTGCTCACCATTGGTTCATCAGCATCGCTTCAGCAAGTGGAGCAATATGTGGATGAACACCCTAGAACGTTTGTTTTTCCGACCGCCTATGATGCAAACAAATCCATAGCTGAAGATTTTAACATTCGGGCCTTTCCTACATACATACTTCTAGATGAAGACGGGACAATCTTACTTGTTCGTCCCGGAGGTGGGATTCTCAATGATCAAAGATTCCATCAGTTAACCCAGTGAATGAAGAACTGGCGGATCTCAACTTGGCAGATGACATTCTACAATTGTTGCACCTCATAGCCTTTTTCCTTCAGGATCGCCACGAGACCTTCCTTCCCAAGTAGATGCAAGGCACCCACCACGATGAAAACGGGCTCCGTCTCTCGAAGCGCTTGTTCTACATGAGGGAGCCAATCATGGTTTCTATCAATGACGATCGCCTGATTGAGTTCAGGATATTCGTCCATGCCTGCGAGTAGCGCTTCCAATTCCTGAACATTTCCCTTTTTCCATGCCTTGACCATCTCGCTGACTTGCGGCCCCAGACTTTTGAGCTCCTCTAATGTTTGCAAGAGAAATTTCTCTTGCATCGATGGAGAGAGCTTGGCAAAGAGATCGAGCTGAAATTCGACCGTCTCCAACCCCTGGATGGCTTTCCCCGTCGCTTGGGCTTTTTCAAAAAAATGTCGATCAACCCCATAGGCACTTTCAAAGCCCAGCTTTTGCAGCTCTAGGGCCATGACGGCTGTAGCCGTCATCCATGGCTTCATGCGATGAAAATTTTCGATCTTCAGCCCGAGTGTCGTTAAATTCCCTTTTGCTATTCCATAACTTTCCGGTGAGAGCACGCTGACTAGCGTCTCCCCATTGAGATACAGACCTTTCTTCACCATATGCATTTGCGCAAGGGGAGACGAAAGCTCATCGAGATCCACCTCAAATATCACTCGGGAAGATTCATTGAATGCATCATCAAACACGTGATGCAAGGGATAATGGTGTTCTTGCAAGACGTGAATAGACCCAGCAAGATACACGGTATTCTGTGGTGACTGCACCTTCCATAAAATTTTGGAGTCCCGGGTTCGTAGAACCTCTTGCTCACCATCGCTCGCCAATATCGTGTGACTGCAAACCAATCCTACGACAAGCAGCATGCCCAGCGTCCGTACAATACAAGGAATCATTGCCTTCACTTTGGGTAAATAAGACATGTCAGACAACCTCACTAGGAAAATGAAAGAAATCCAGAGCTCATTCGAGTTCTTCTCTCCTGGCACATGACATCTTGAAAAGAACATATAGCCTCAAGAAGTCCACCACATTCAATGATGACCTTCACAAAAAAGATACAAAGAAAATTCAACGCCTCACCAGGAACAATCAAAAACATCGCATCAACTTATTTACTCCACATATTGAGAAGGCTCAATGCTTCAGGAGAGCCCTATAAAAATCTACCACCGAATCTCCGCAATGTCAGATTTGTTCACTTGTAGGAACGTGAACGTCCTATAGCTCTGTCAGACGTTGACTGACACGACCACTGCTTATGCCCTGAAAATATTATTCAATCAAGGTTTTAGCTTGAATGTTCTAATATTTGAGGTTTACTCTACTTCAGAACTTTTTCCATTCCTTTTGTAAACACCCGATTATGGTGAATTCCAAAAGAGAATTTGCCCAAGAGGTGAGGCATGCACGTTTTGAATAACAGACCTCTGATCGTCTCTGCCATGGGAATTCTGGCAGCAGCCATTTTTTACGTTGATACGTTTCTGCCATTAGGTGTAGCCGGATGTGTGCCCTATGTGCTCGTCGTACTGATTTCTCTCTTACTACCTCAACTCTATGCACCCGCAGTGGCCGCTACGGTATGTACCGTCCTGACCTATGGCACTATGACCTTATTGCCGGCCGGAAGTGAATGGGGATTGATGTTCGTGAACCGTAGTCTGGCAGTCTTTGCTATCTGGACAACAGCCCTTCTTGGCTCACGTATCAAGCAACAAATTAGGACTTTGAAGATTAGCGAATCACGCCTCCAAAGCGATATCGCGGAACGCAAACAGGTTGAGCAACGGCAGGAGCTGCAACAAAAGATCTTGAAGAAAATTGCGGAGGGACGACAATCTCAGTCCTCCGTTCTCAATGACTTATGCCTTCAGATAGAACAGATCATGCCCTCGGCTATTTGCTCGATCATGGTACTTGATGAGATCACAGGAACGTTGCAGGTAGGCGCTGTACCGAGTGGCAGAGAAACAGCTTGCACGATTCTAGATGGATTAGTCCCTAGTGAGTATAGTGGGGCGTGTGGAACCGCAGTGCATACGCGCACAACTGTCATCATTGAAGATTCTGAGACCGACCCTCGCTGGGAACCCATTCGGGAGGCAGCAAGACCTTTGGGGATCAAATCCTGCTGGTCGATTCCAATATTTGGAGAAGACCAACGCATCCTGGGTACTTTTGCCATTTCCCACCCGCAGATTCGGCGTCCCACCCCCAATGATCTCCAACTTTTAGAAGCAGCCTCCTCTCTGGCCAGTATTGCCCTCCAACGCACCAATGTCATGGCAAGCCTGTCCGAGAGCGAGAAACGATACCGAAACCTGTATGAATCTGCTCCTCTAGCATATTTCACGAGCCATATGGATGGCCGCATCAAGAGCGCCAATACTAGCGCTGTTGAACTCCTTGGGTATTCTCTAAATGAACTCAAGGATCGATCAGTTATTGATCTGTATGCCCCGACCAAAGATGGTCAGGAAAAGGCCCAACAACTTCATATTCGAGCCCAATCCGGAAAAGAAATCGAGGCGGAAGAACTTGAGATGCAACGCGCCGATGGAACCCAAATTTGGGTAAGCCTGACGGTACGTCTCATCCGCGATGGGAATGGAGCCTTAATAGAAAGACGGGCCATAGTCCAGGACATTACGGCACGCAAGAAAACGGAGGAACGATTACTCCTGACACAATTCGTGATAGATCATGCGGGGGATGGCATCCTAATGGCAGGCCCCAATAAATGCATACTCTACGCCAACGAGGCGGCCACTCAATCTTTAGGATATTCATCCGAACAACTGATCGGAAAACCTATTTCCGATATTTCCCCAAACCATGAACCACAACAATTCTCCCAAAAGCTTAAGCATCTTCTAGATGAGGGAACACTTCAATACGAATCCAGCCATCGAACAAAACAAGGTAATGAGTTCCCGGTCGAATTAACACTCAGTTCATTAAAGCACAAAGGTGATCAGTACACATGCGCCATCGTCCGTGACATTTCCGATCGAAAGAGAGGGGACGAGCTGCTCACAACCCAAAAAAATATTCTCGAGATGATATCGACGAAACAACCACTTTCAGAAATTCTCACGCACATCTGTCTCATGGTTGAAAATCATGCTAATCACCTGTTTTCCTCAATTCTTCTCGTAGAAGAAAACGTCCTTCGGATTGGAGCAGCTCCCAGTCTCCCTGAAACGTACAACCAAAAAATAGACAGATTTCCCATTGGCCCCCGAGCTGGTTCTTGCGGGACAGCAGCTTATCGAAAAGCACCCGTTAACGTCGCAAACATTGCAACGGACCCGCTCTGGAAAGAAATAAAACATCTGGCATTAGAATATGGGCTGCACTCCTGTTGGTCGAAACCGATTCTGTCGTCCCATAATTCTGTTTTAGGGACGTTCGCGATGTACAACGAGAAATCCAAAGCGCCTAGCTCGAAAAGTTCAAAGCTGATGGAGATCGCCACAAGTCTGGCAGGCATAGCCCTTGAGCAACAAAAAGCTGACGCGGATCTTCAGAAAAGTGAAGAACGTTACCGCTCCCTCTATGAAGACAACCCCACCATGTATTTCACCGTCTCCTCCAAAGGAATTGTCCTATCTGTGAATCAATTCGGAGCAGCGCAGCTCGGATATCGTTCCGAGGAATTAATAGGAAAGTCAGTCGTTTCTATTTTTCATGAAGAAGACCGGCCGAAAATGTTGGAGGAATTTAAGAACAGCCTCCTAAATCCTCAGGAAGTTGCCAGTTGGGAATTCCGAAAAATACGAACCGATGGAAGTCAGTTATGGGTCAAAGAAACCACCCGAGTTATTGAAAGCCCCAACCAACCTCCTGTGGCATTAATCGTGTGCGAGGATATTACGAAACGGAAACAAGCTGAACAGCTTCAAACACTTCAACAAATGTCCCTAGAACTCACCGCCACGGGATCCCCGTTATCGACCATTCTTAACGCATTGTGTACCCAAGTTGAACTAATGGTGCCGCAAGCCGTTTGCTCAATTTTGACATTAGACTCAACAGCCAATTCGCTCAGGTTCCAAGCGGGCCCTTCGGTCCCTTCCGAACTCGCGACTGCGCTTGATGGCATGATACCGGGACCCTGCTCCGGCTCTTGTGGAACGGCCACCTTCCGTGGCGAACCTGTCTACGTCATAGATACGACCACAGACCCCCTATGGGGAGGCCTCCAGGATGCCGTCACAAAGTTTAACATCAGGGCCTGTTGGTCCTATCCAATTTTTTCAGATGGCAATAAGGTCTTGGGGAGTTTTGCCATTTCTTCTTCTGAGCCGCATTCGCCAGATCCAACAGATATTCAAGTATTAGAAACCGTCTCCTTCCTGGCAGGAATCGCGATTCAACGCACTCAAAAAGAGCAGGCTTTGGCAGATTCTGAACGTCGGTATCGGGCCCTCTACGAAAATAATCCTTCAATGTATTTCACGGTCGCATTAGATGGCACAATTTTGTCGGTCAACCACTTTGGAGCCGCCCAACTTGGATACCACGTACAAGAATTGCTTCAACAGTCTGTCTGGACCCTCTTCTTGGAAGAAGATCAAGGCCACGTGAAGCAAAAACTGGAAGCATGTTTGAAAAATCCCCAAAAACTTGGGAATTGGGAATCCCGCAAAATCAGAAGGGACGGGAAAGTCATTTGGGTCCGAGAATCAGTGAGAGTAGTAAAGGATCATGAAAATTCGTCCGTTTTTCTTATCGTGTCTGAAGACATTACACAGCAAAAAAAGACGGAGGAACTTATCCGGAAAGGCGAGAGAAAATTTCGAGCCATTTATGAACAGGCACCCACTGGTATCGCCACGTTGGATTCCCAAAGTGGGCGATTCACACAAATCAATCAGAAATATTGCGACATTGTTGGCTACTCGCAAGAGGAAATTGTTGACATATCCTTCCAGGAGCTCACTCATCCAGATGATCTTCAAGCTAATTTAGATCACATGAAACAACTTCTGGCCGGAACAATTAGCACTTTTCAAATGGAAAAACGATACTTTCGAAAAAACGGGAAAGTCATTTGGGTCAATCTGACATGCGTGCCGTTGTGGGGAGATTCCACCGAAGCTCGTCAGCACATAGCCATGGTTGAAGATATCACCCTACGTAAACAGGTGGAAGCAAAATTACAAGAAATGAACATGGCATTGTCCCATGCCATGCCAGGAATTGCGCAGATCGATCCAGATGGGATCTACTTGGAAGTGAATGATAGTTACGCTGACATGCTTGGCTACGACCCGCATGAACTCATTGGCGCGTCTTGGGAACCCACCGTTCATAGTGAAGACCTACCATCTGCGTATTCGGCTTACCAGGATATGCTTCAAACCGAAAAGGGAGAATTTGAAGCAAAAGCCATCAGAAAAGATGGATCGACGTTTTACAAACAGGTATTAATGGTGAAAAAAGTCGACAAAAACGGAAAGCCGATTGGCCATCATTGCTTTATGCGAGATATTACGGAACGTAAATTTTCCGAGGAAGCCTTACGGGATAGTGAAACTCGACTTCAGGGGATTCTTGATAACTCATCCACACCTATTTATCTCAAGGATCTCGAGGGACGATATCTTCTCATGAATCGAGCATGTGAACAAGTTCTGAATCTTGACAAAGACACCAGTAAAGAAAAAACTGATTTCGAAATTTTCCCTTATGAGATCGCTAAGGCATTGACGAAAAATGACATGAAAGTCTTGCAAAAGAATATTCCCATGCAATGGGAAGAGGTTGTTACTCAGAAGGATGGATATCACACCTACTTGGCCAACAAGTTTCCTCTTCGAAATGCCATTGGTGAGGTGTATGCGATTTGCGGAATTTCAACGGATATTACTCAACGGAAGCAAGCCGAAGTTAATATCAGACTACATAACAATATTCTCGAAAGCTCTCCAAATGGAATCCTGATCACTGACTCGCAGAAACCTGACAATCCCATTACCTACTGTAATGCGGCGTTCGAAAGAATGACAGGGTACACACAGGAGGAGATTCTTGGGAGGAATTGCCGGTTCTTACAAAAAGACGATATTGATCAAGATGGCCTGAATATAATCCGCTCGGCTCTTTCAAGGGAACAAGAATGCCAGGTGATCTTGCGGAATTACAAGAAAGACGGAACGCCTTTTTGGAATGATCTCCGATTAGCCCCTGTCTTCGATGAGAAAGGTCATCTCAATCATTACATTGGCGTTCAAATCGATATCACAGAACGAAAAAGCATAGATGACAGTTTACGTGCCCTCGCTGAAGCAGCCTCAACTGTGAGTGGCGAAGACTTTTTCCCGTTCATTGTCAAAACCTTGGCATCGAGTCTCAATGTGAAATACGCCTTCATTACTGAATGCACAGACACTTCCAAACAACAATTACGAACCTTGGCTTTTTGGAGTAACCCAACGTTTGCTCAAGACTTTGAATACGCTATAGCCAATACACCCTGTGAAAACGTCTTACAGGGTGATATGTGTTTTTACCCTAAAAACATTCAACAACATTTCCCTCTTGACTTAGATCTCACTACTCTGGGAGCAGAAAGTTACGTAGGGTACCCCCTCTACGCAAAATCCGGTGAAATTTTGGGGCATTTGGTGGCTATGGACACCAAGCCGATTCCAAATAATACACCGACTGAACCCATCATTAAACTATTTGCCACGCGAGTCGCAGCTGAACTTGAACGCAACAAAGCTGAAAAAGACCTTCAACGAAGTGAAGGCCGACTCCGACAGGTTATTGACCTGGTTCCACATTTTATTTTTGCTAAAGATGTGGAAGGACGATTTATCCTTTGCAATGAAGCGGTCGCAAAAGTCTATGGGACGACCGTTCCCTCCTTACTAGGAAAAACTGATGCCGACTTTGCTCAAACTCAGGAAGAGGTAGATCAATTTCGTCACGATGACCTAGCAGTGATTAAGAGTGGACTAACCAAAGAAATCAAAGAGGAGCAGATTAGGGATGCTGTTGGTCAGACACACTATCTTCAAACCACAAAGATCCCGTTTGTTTTTGCCGACTCAACACTCCCCGCAGTGTTGGGAGTATCGACCGACATCACTGCTCGAAAATTAGCTGAATCTCAGCTTCACGAAGCCTATAATCAAACACGAGAACTTTCCGCTCGGCTTGAAGCCGCAGAGGAATCCGAGCGAAAGCGAATTGCTCGAGAGCTCCATGATGAGTTTGGGCAGATGCTGACCGGGTTAAAATTTGACCTTTCCTGGATTCAACGCCGCCTGTCCGAACAGCCTTCCCAGACTCCCAACGATATTGTCTTGGAAAAAACCCGGTCAATGACTGACCTGACTGATGAATTGATACACATGGTTCGACGAATTGCGACCTCATTACGTCCAAGTATCTTGGACGACTTGGGCCTCGTCCCCGCTCTAGAATGGCACACAAAAGATTTTCAAAAACGAACAGGGATTAAATGTACATTTTCCAACGAGCTCCTAGACCAATCTGAGATGAAGGGTGAACAAGCGACAGCTTTATTCCGTATTGCACAAGAATTATTCACGAATATTCTCAGACATGCTGACGCCTCTCGCGTCAAGATTGCTTTAGAAACTGACAACGAATTCCTGACACTTTCAGTTCGTGATAACGGCCGTGGCCTTGGTGCTGGCGAGATTTCTCAGCTGCCTTCACTGGGGTTACTAGGGATTCGAGAACGAGTCGCTTCTTTCGGCGGAGATTTTCAGATACAGAGCAAAGGAAAAGGCACCCAAGCGAGAGTTCGTATTCCATTGCCAGAGGAAGAACCCGCCTAGTCGGGTTCAGTCACAACCGGGAAAAAGAAAACGATGCTGCGAATTCTCATTGCTGATGACCATGCGATTGTCAGGCAGGGCTTGAAACAAGTCCTGATTGAGGAATTTTCCGAGGCCCATATTGCCGAGACCTCCACTGGTCAAGAAACTATTCATGCCGTACAAACCCAAACATGGGATGTATTAATTCTGGACATTCATTTCCCTGATAAAAGTGGATTGGACATTCTCAAAGAGGTCAAATGTATCCAACCAGCCTTACCCGTAGTCGTTTTAAGTCTTTACCCAGAGGAGCAATACGGCATTCGCGTCCTCAAAGCCGGTGGATCCGGGTATCTCACTAAAGAAACGGCCCCCTCTGAATTAGTCACAGCCATAAAGAAAGTTATGAGTGGTGGACGATACGTGAGTGCGGCATTGGCCGAACAATTGGCTGCGAACTTGTCTCCCCATTCCCAGGGACCTCTCTATCAAGCTTTGTCCGATCGAGAGCTTGAAGTTCTCCGGCACCTAGCAGCCGGACTAACAGTGACGGACATTTCTGATCTCCTAGCCCTCAGTGTCAAAACCATCAGTACCTATCGAGCTCGTCTCCTTGAAAAGCTTCGCTTAAAAACCACGGCAGATCTCATTCGATACGCCGTGGATAACCAGTTGGTTGATTAAATCAACCTCTTCTCTTCCACGATTTATGACTTGCCCTGACCACTCAGTGCTCCTGCCCTCCTGATTGAAGCGTTGGGGTCTAATTTCCCATTTATATTCACTGACTCGAACTTTTCCGCTTTCATTGTCCTACAACCACTCTATTTTATCTGACGCAGATTAACGCCATTGGCCGACAGAAATTCTCTCTTTCTTGTTGATATTATTGTAGCCATATCTTTAATAATTCATCTTTTTCAAGAAGTACTGTGATTGAAGGGACCATGAATATTCTACTGGCCGATGACTCTGATTTCGTACGATCTCGCCTACGAGACCTTCTTACCGAAATTCCTGACGCCTATGTCGTGGGAGAGGCCACGACTACACAAGATACCATTACCCTTGCCCAACAACTCCAACCCAATCTCATATTTTTGAATTTTCAAATACCAGGCGGAACTGGCCTGGAAACACTCAGAACGATTAAAGGTCTACCGTCCCCACCTCTTATTATTATTTTGACAGACAATTTTACCCCAGAATACCAAACTTCTTGTCGCTCTGCCGGAGCCGACTATGTCTTTGACAAAGCAATTGATATCTCCAGGATTCAACCCCTCCTACTCAAACTAATCGGATAGATCGAACAACAATATCCTAGGAGTATCCCAAAATTGCAGGTCCACCCCGTACCTGCAATCCTGAAGGGATGTCAGACTTTGACTGACGAACTCTAAGACATTATTCCCACAATAACTTCAGACTTCTACCGATTTTTTTCCCTTTCGGCATGAACGATACTGTCTAGAATGGAAACTTTAATTACCCACCCCTGATAAAGAGGTTCATGGATGATCACCCCTATGACAGGCCCCCTACTTCGTGACGCTTCATCACCAACAGATAAACATGATCCATCGTTACGGTTCCTTCAGGAAGATCCTGCCCAAGAGCCAGAGAGAAAGATACCAAACCACACAGTCCGTTCCTTAGGTGACCCTAAAAGCCAGGCTGCTTATATAGGTCAATGCGGAAACACGGCCAGTCGGTTTGCGCATGATCTAGTCAACATTTTTACGGCTATTCAAGGAAATACCGAACTTGCCGCCTTTCATCTTCCAACGCATTCTCCTCTACAAAAGAAATTACAAAATATTCTGTCGGCCAGCCACCGTGGGCACGAATTGCTTGAGCATCTCTTAACGGGAATGCCACATCAAAAATTCTTCCAAGAAGAGCTGGATCTTTCCATGCTCGTTGATGAAGTCCTCGAAATCTTTCAAGCCACTCTTCCTTCAACAATCAGGATGGAAAAAATTGATCGACTACCGAGCAGCAGAATGATGGGAAACACAACCCAACTTTTTCGGATGTTGAGTAATCTTCTATCAAACGCCGTTCGAGCCATGCACGGACAAGAAGAGGGAAGGCTTAGTATTAGCCTTGCCAAAGTTACGGAAAGGGATACGTTAATTTCCTTCAAAGCAAGAAAAGCAGACTATTTGAAATTGATGATTCGAGATACAGGATCGGGAATGTCAGAAGATCTTTGTGCGCGAATTTTCAGTCCCTATTTCACCACGCATCACGACGGGAAGGGGATAGGATTAGGCTTGGCAATCGTCAAAGAAGTTGTGACCGATCACGATGGGGGAGTGAAGGTCGAAAGTGCGCTGGGAAAGGGAAGCGCCTTTACTGTGTATTTACCCCTCATTCCAGAATCAGAAACCCAACGGTCTCAACCGACAAGTATCGCCTCCTAATGGAGAATCTCTAAGACAATGTCCTCTATTACCATCATTGATGACGATAATCAGATCCGACTCTTAATAAGAGAAGTGTTGGAGGCCATGGGCCATGAAGTTATTGAACCGACTAACGGAAGAGAGGCTCTCGAATCCCTCCCAGACAGTTCTCCTTCTTTGTGGATTGTCGACATCCTTATGCCCGAAGTGGACGGCATTGAAATAATTCGGGGTATTCGCCGGATTAATACACAGGTGCCAATCCTTGCCATGTCTGGAGGATTGTCTACTGAAAAGATCGATGTTCTGGAATACGCGCAGCAGTTCGGAGCCACACAAATCATGCAGAAACCATTTGATATCCGTACCTTGGTTAAAACTGTTCAAAGTCTTCTGACCATTACACTTAGGCCATCTTCTCAAACTTAAAACTCGCTGCGCTCGAGATATTCTAAAACCACATCTTCAATAAACCACTTCTTTCCAAATACTCAGTGGAAGAGTCGGTCTTTCAGTAACCAAAAAACCTTAGCGCTTTCACAAGAAATCACCTATCCTAAAAAATCTGGGGTTCCTCCCCATGTTTTGGTAAAGACAAATTCTTCAAGTCTCTTGCGAGATCGTGGCGCGAGCTCCCGCTCACGAATGTCTGAGGGGAGAGCCTGGGGATCACCCGAATAACCAATGGCCAAGCCTGTGACAGGCTCATAGCCGAATGGTACTGAAAAAAATTCGCGGATGGCTTCGGGAAGGATGCCTGCCATTTGATGCACAACAAGGTCCATAGCAGTCGCTTGGACCACCAGATTGCCAACGGCTAATCCAACGTCATGCAGAGCATGACGATTTGGTTTGCCATTGTGGTCGAAATTCAATTTGGCGAGGGTCATCATTAAGAGAGGAGCCTCCTTAGCCCACACTTGATTCCCTTCAGCGAGACAATTGAGGAGTTTGCGATGTTCAGTGGGTTCGTCAATCCTGGCCATAAGAAAGACCCAGGGCTGCTCGTTAAAACAGGACGATGCCCAGCGAGCCGCCTCCAAAAGACTTTGGATTTTTTTGGCTTCTACCGGCCTTTCAGCAAAAGCCCTTGGACTCCATCTCTGACTTAAGAGCTCATGGATGGGAAATTCAGTATCAGCGGGCTTATCCATTGTAATGCTCGATAGAGAAAATGGAGGAAAGGATGATCACGAAACAATCGAAATTAGGGAGAATGAAGCCCCTTTTTCTCCGACACGATCACCTCGCTAGATTCCTCAGAAAAGGATTGCTTGCTGAGAGCCTCATTCACTAAATCCCTGACCGTCTGCAGTTGAAATGGCTTGGTCATCCGATATTGTGCCCCTAATCGTTGCGCGAGCTCTAATAGATCAATCTTGGCGCCTTCGCTAGCCGCCGACATCGCAATGACCATGACATTGGGAAACTCACGACGAAGATCAAGAATCGTTTCCAGACCCTCTTTCTCCGGCATAAGAATATCTAAGAAAATCAGATCGGGAAGATGCTGGCGGTACAGACAAATGCCTTCTTCCCCATTTAAGGCACTATACGCTCGATGCCCCTCGTTGCTTACCACCTGCTCTAACAAATCACAGACTTGAGGATCATCATCAATGATAAGTATGGTCGCCATCGCTCTAACTCCTTCTTCGCCCAAAATTGTCCTGCCATTCACCAAACAAGGGTCAAGCTGAGAGGGCAATTTTGGCGATCAACTCTGGCATCCCCACCGATTTTCGTCGAAATTGAATGTTCAGAAGAAGAAAAGATATTAATGAATCAAGTCATGAACTGTTCCTTTTATTCTACCTTTTTATCATTACTGCTGCACAGAAAAACTTCTGCCCGATAACCATAGCGGTTGAGTCCTACGCAAGCGGAGAAAGTGTTTTATCAAGCACGTGCCGAACAATAGGGGCTAAATCTCTGATAGCTAATGGCTTCATGAGATAGGCTTGAATCCCCAAGGCTTTAGCTTTTTTCGCGGTCATGATGTGACTGAATCCAGTGCAAAGAATGATAGGAAGCTCAGGACGAATGCGTAAAAGTTCTCGCGAAAGCGCTTCGCCCGTGAGACCCGGCATGGCTTGGTCGGTAATCACTAAATCAAAACGTTGCGGATCATGCCGGAAGGCATGTAAGGCTTCCTGCGAATTCGTGTGTACTTCCACGGTGTAGCCCAAAGATGACAGGAGTTCTTTTCCCAGGCGAACAATCGTCTCTTCATCATCCACGAATAAAATCGTTTCTTTCCCCAGAGGGATGACGCCTTGATCTCCGGATCCATCCCAGTCCGGTGTGGGAATGGTGGGAAGATATACTTCGACTTTGGTCCCCTTCCCTCCCATACTGTCGATTAGCAACGCCCCTCCGTGACTCGTAACAATGCCATGAACCACGGCCAGCCCCATGCCAGACCCTTCACCAATTGGCTTGGTCGTAAAGAAAGGGTCGAACATCCGTTCAAGCACATCTGGAGACATCCCGGTTCCGTTGTCTTGTATGATCAGTCGAATATGAGGCCCCACCTGCAACCCCGGCACAGATCGAACTTTCTCTTCGGTGACATCAACATCTTCTAAGGTCACAGCCAAAAGTCCGCCTGTTTCGCGCATAGCATATTCTGCATTCGTACATAAATTAATCACGACTTGATGGAGTTGTGTGGAGTCGGCCAACACTGAAGCCTCGGTCATCAGTGATTGCCGAATCTCAATGGAAGTGGGAATGGTCGCTCGTAACAATTTCAGTGCTTCTTGAATAACCGTATGAATTGGTGTTGGGTTTTTCCCCTGACCAGACTGCCGACTAAACGCTAAAATTTGCAACACTAAATGCTTGGCACGATGTCCGGCCGTCAACACTTCCTGAAGATTCCGCTGAGTCCGACTGCCTTTCGGAACAGATGCCAAACCCAACTCCGTATATCCCAAAATCGCTGTTAAAATATTATTAAAATCATGAGCAATCCCACCGGCCAGCGTACCGATGGCTTCCATTCGACTTGACTGACGGAACTGGCGCTCGGTTTTGACCAGTGTTTCTTGCACCCGTTTGTGCTCAGTCATATCTTCGGCTACCCCAGCCATACGAACCACTTCGCCAAACGTATTTCGAATCGGAAATGTTTGTGCCCTGATGAACCGAACGGCCTGATCTGGTCTGATAACCCGAAATTCTGCTTGAAAGCCCGTTACTTCACCCTCTGCAACACGCGTCAGCACATATTCTTGATCTTGCGGGTGCACGGCGTCCCATACATCATGCGGGTGATCCACCAAATTGACACAATTCCTTCCCCATAGACTCTCATAGCGTGGACTCATATACAGGATTTTGGAATGGTCTGGTGTCGCTATCCAGAAGACTTCTTGAACATGCTCGACTAAGTGTTGGAAGTTGGCTTGCTGTTCCTCCAGCGCCGTCGTACGCGTCACCATGCCAGTTTGTAGTTCTTCCACAGAATGTGTTGCATACGATCGGAATGCCCGATGCACGAGATTCAATACTGTCGAAGAAGAAGCCGTTTTCTCAAAATACGTGAACAATCCAGCATGCATAGTCTGATTCGCCGAAAGTAAGGACTCAAATTCGGCATTCATGACAAGCTGCACCTTAAGATTCTTATTCATCAAGAGGCCAAGCAGCTCGACACTCCTTGCACCAGGGGATTGCACATCCACCAACGCAACAGCAAAAGGTTCACGCTGAGCACACGTCATCGCATCATCCAATGAGAGACAATCCACGACATCATGCCCTGCCTCACTTAACTCCGCCTTGAATGTCGCACGCTTGCTTGGGTCATCACCCACGAGAAGAATTCGAGACCATGTGTTCGGTATCATCAGAATGTTCCCCCGAATAGACCTAGTGAATGATTACTGGGCGACCTTCAAACTCAACACTGGCATTGCGAATGATTACCGACGTACAACTTGATGCACTAGAGAAGCTGAGGGATGTAATAAGAATAGGTAAAGATGAAAGTGAAATGGATAAATCATTGATAACCGACATGTTCATCAAGCCCCTAAGGAGATGTCACAAGAACAACATAACCGATTACTCTTAAATTGTAGGAGGGAAAACCCCATCAGCCTGCCACAAACACATATGTAACTCAAGAGCCAAATTTCTTCAGTCTTCGCACATAGCGAGAGAATTGGCCGCAGGAAAGATAGACCAGGACGCAGCTTTATGGGTGATATTTCAAAAAGGAGAGATTCAGGGAGCGTTTTAGCGGAAAATACATAATGGCTGGGGGACCAGGAATCGAACCTGGGTTCTAAGAACCAAAATCTTATGTCTTGCCCCTAGACGATCCCCCAACGCAGGGTCCACTTTAAAACGGAGCCCCACAAGCCGTCAAGATAGAAATGAGGCTAAAATACCTGCCCGTAGACGATCCAATGTCGATCATCCGGAACATCAACAAACAAGCGACTGAGATTCAATTCGGCCAAATGTCCTGCTACTTCATCTTCGGTGAAGGCAGCCAATAGGGAATGATAAAAATCATTCCGCAATTGCTCCGGTTCATCACCGGCTTGTTCATCCACAATAGCTTGGGCCGCTTCAGGGCTTTCAGGGCGAAGCAAATCCATCACAAGCACGTGTCCACTGGGCTTCACCAATGTTTTGAGACAAAACCAGAATTGCAAAGGGTTCGGGAGGTGATGCACCATACTATTGGAAATCGCCGCATCAGCTGGAGGCGTCAAAGTCACGTCTTGGAAGCGTTGGCAGAGCAACTGAACCCGATCTTGAAATCCGGCTTTCTGAACGGCTTGTTCGGCATAGGCAATCATTGGTTGGGAGGCATCAATGCCTGTCACTCGGCAGGTCGCATCTCGGCGGACCACACGAATAGGAATATCTCCT
>JAJDBQ010000050.1 GCA_029261255.1 Nitrospirales bacterium | reverse complement strand
ATGGCCAACGGTTGCGTCGTAGCGTTACAACTTCTCTGCTAAAACCTGCTGATAATCCAACAAGGTGTGAATTTTTTTTGCGATTTCCTGATATTTCCCCACCGTGGGATTATCTCCATCCAAGATCGGCTCCCCTTTATCAAAGGTGCGGGCAAAATTGCGATCAAAGGGAATGCGCCCTAAGAGCGGCAGACCTAATACCTCACACATAGATTCGGTATCGCCTTCAAACAAGGGGTTGGTATCGCCACAAGATGGGCAACGATATTCACTCATATTTTCGACTACCCCTAATATTCCAATCCCAAGTTCCTGGGCATAGGCAATCGACTTTTGGACAACATTTGACGCGACTTCAGAAGGCGTCGTGACGACCACCGCCCCTGCTAAATCAGGAATAAGTCCAACTAAGAGTGGTGGTTTATCGGCAGCAGCTCCTGGCGGTAAATCGGCCAGGAGATAGTCTAATTCTCCCCAAGCCATATCGGACAGAAACTCCCGGATGACATTCATTTCGGTGAGTCCCAACCAGACCGGGCTGAGGTCCATCGGCCCCTTCCACCG
Source organism: Nitrospirales bacterium (assembly GCA_029261255.1). Taxonomy (GTDB): domain Bacteria; phylum Nitrospirota; class Nitrospiria; order Nitrospirales; family UBA8639; genus Nitrospira_E. The sequence continues at coordinate 6,144 of JAJDBQ010000050.1, read as the reverse complement.
AATTGGTGCATTGTCTTGTACAAGAAAATCCATCGACGCAACTTTTATCCCTAACGGACCGGTTGGAGGGACGGCTCCCTCTGCGGTATCCAATAAGCCTTTCCCACGCATGCCCAGCATTTGTGGGACACAGGGTCCATTAATATCCACATCGAGCAATCCCACGCGCTGACCCATGCGAGCCAACGCCAGTGCCAGGTTTACGGTGGTCATACTTTTTCCCACCCCACCTTTGCCACTCATTACCACCACTTTGCGGCGGATCCCCTTCATGCGAGAGATCACTCTCTTGGTGTTGACAGAAAGCTGTGCCACCACCTTGGCGTCGTCCGAATAATGAAGGGTATTGAGAATCTCTTTCAGGTCTTTTTGTTGGTTCATTGCCACAACCTTACGATCAGAAGATTTACGTAGAAAGACAGCAAATTACGGTACCACAGCATTTTTTCCAGCGTCAAACCAGGGGTCCCTGGGTAGGAATTGGGCGAAGGAGTCAGCTTACCCTCTCTTAGGCACTTTCCCGTTTAGACTTGTCGCGGGGGGATTTGGCACCCCACTGCCTCGTTTACTTATTCAATGCCGGCTTTGGCAGCAGCTCTTTTAACGGCCTCAATACCCTTCTTCATCCCTTGAGGAGAAGCATATGATTGGCTGGTCCCAATCACTTTAGAGTTACGGGCGACCAAATTAAAGTATGATTTCCCTGCTTTGTTCTTCTTGGCGACGTAACAGGCAGCGTCCGAGGCGTGATCTCGAATCGACTGAATGGCTCGCCGAGCTGAGGACCGTAACGCGTAGGCTTGGCTTGATAGAATGATTTCCCCACTTTGCACTTTGAGTCGAAAATAAAATTTCTCATTCTTTCCCGCAAAGACTTCGAACCGACTTGTGGAACTTGCCATTGGAGACCTCCTTGTTGTGTGTATGAACAAATAGGGGAACTTCCCATTTCCCGTGCCGTCAATCCGCTTGTCATTGAGTCAATCCTCTAAAAGAGGTTCATGCGTTCGCACACCTCATCCTTCACGCTCTCGAGCGTATTGTATTTCATCATCTGTCAAAACCCGATTGATCCATGAGCAGAGAACATCTGCTTCTATCATGTAGTTGCTAGGAATAGTTTTGAAGAAGGGTGGCTCCAAGAGATTGAAGACGGTGAAAATATTCAGAGGGGTCTTCAGGTCTATCTTCTACCACTTCTTCGAGTTCGGCAAGGCAATCACGTAAAATCACGACGCGCTGCTCATCTAAATCTTGCTCATCAAAAAAATAGGTCAGACAGCCTCCAATCACCGTATCTAAGGTCATGAGTTGCCCTTCGTCACTGCCAAGGTCGCTAGGCCACTCGGCGCCTTGATGCACCTGCCACACTTCACACAGTTTTTCTCGGTCCGATGCATTCATATGCTCACCACTCCGCTCATCGCACGCGATTGGCCGACAGTCACTCTCCTTGAATCTCCACCATTCACGTCACGCAAATATCCGACTTCTGACCTTTTTTCTTTTTTTCTATTAGTCACGGCCCCAGTTCACAGCGTCTAGCAACAGGACCGACAACGTACAGAGACCCAAGCCCCAGATGCGATAATCAACGGGCTCACGCTCCAAGCACCATTTCACCAGGCGTAACCGCCAAAGATCGGAACCTGCATATAAAAAGATCCCCTTGGCGACCATAGTAAGGCTCACAATGATCCAGAGCGGTTGATAGGCCACTCCTTTCGTCGTGACCAGCAAGACCACGCCCAGCAAACTAGCGAGGCCACCCCATTTCAAAAACCCCGGTGCAACAATGAGCGACTCACGTAATGTTGCAATCATGCGTTCTGGAGCCACAATGAGTGCGATACCATCAGCCATCCACAAGCCCGCGATGAAAAACAACACGATCATACCCATGCCTGATTGCCAGTGTTACAAATAGCGATGTGCGGTTACCGCCCCACGATCATCGAGGTCATAGAATAAAGGCGCACCGGTTGGAATATTCAACTCCAAAACCGCCTCTCGCGATAAATCTTCTAAATGCATCACTAAAGACCGCAAACTGTTGCCATGCGCAACGATGAGTACAGTCTTCTTGGCTGCGAGTTCTGGGCGAATCTGGCTTTCGAAATAAGGGAGTACCCGCTCTGCCGTATCTTTGAGACTTTCTCCACCTGGCGGTGGCACATCAAAGCTTCGACGCCAGATTTTGACTTGTTCCTCTCCAAATTTTTTGGCTGTTTCCCCCTTATTTAAGCCTTGAAGTTCACCATACATCCGCTCATTCAAGGCTTTATCTTCCGTGATTGGAATGGAAGCTTGCCCGATAATATCCAACACAATTCGCAACGTATTCTGCGCACGCATCAGCACTGACGTGAATGCACAATCAAATTGAAAGGTCTTGAGCTTTTCTCCAGCCGATCGAGCTTCTTCTTCACCTTTCGGCGTGAGTGGGACATCCACCCATCCGGTAAATCGATTTTCCAGATTCCACTGAGACTCCCCATGGCGTATTAACACGAGTTGTGACATGACTTCTCCTCCTCACGCTTGCTTTGGCATCCTACGATTCGTACCATGGTTTCAAACTTCTGGTGACGCTACCCATTCATGACTCCCGATTCCATTAAATGGCAACAATTCGCCCAATGGTGGACCACTTTGGCCCAGCGGCATCACGTCGCTGAGCGCGCTGAACGATTTTTTCAACACGGCCTCGGTCCCGATCAAGCCCTGGATCGCGCCGCACAAGAAGGCGGCGATCTCGATTATATTCTGTTCACCCTCATTCGCCATTGGATTCCTCCAGTCCTCCCTCCCGAAGGACAAGAACGGACCACGAAGCATGATTCCGATTATTGGGTGGAATCATCACGGATTTTGAAAACGGCCGTGGTGCGTCTTCGAGAACTCAAGCCCGTCATCGATATGCTCACCTCTCCCAACCCTCTCAATGACTCTCCTTCCACTTCAACATCACAAGGGCAGCAAGTGGAAGTAGAATTGGCGAATATGGTGGAAGGGATTGCGGAAGTGGTCGGTCAGTATGGTGGTCCTGACTATACCTCTATTGTCAAAAACTTTGATCCGATTCCACTTCGCCAAACTCAACCATTCAAGCATAATAAAAAACATAGCGCGGAACTCTGGGTCGTATTTTTATTACGTGAACATTTTCGAAGTTTAGGGTTAGGTAAAGATCGGACTTGGAAATTGATTGCACAATTAGTGGCTGCGGGAGATATTTTCCAATCTGAAGAAACCCTCTCCACACCAGAAGCGCTGAAGTCGTGGTGGACGAAAAACTGGCCACGAACCTATACCCTCTTGACGGAAAAAAGTGGAGACGGCAGTGCCAAAACCACGGCCTATCAATCAGACTACGAATGGTTCCAAGCCTGGTTTACGTGGCAGACCAGCACAGCCACTAAGCCTATACCATCGTCGACCTAAAACGATCTCTACTATCCGTTAAAAAAATTTCTGGGTAGGTTGTTCTTCCGTCCCTTCTAACAAAACTCCCTCAGGTGGCCCCTGAGAGATCGCCGCGATCAAGAGACCAAACATGAACACATGCAATGCTGCTCCCAGCCACAACACATATGGTTGCACGCCGCCTTCATCGCGAACCATATTTGCCCGGGCGGTATCATCCATGCTGGGTATCGCCATAATTCGCTGCAACTTATCTTTGATATGCCAAAAATACAGGTAGTTCGCGCTGGCACCTGCCAATATTCGTGAGACAATTCCTACCGTCATATCCCCAGTGATAAAAATAGCCAGCGCTGGAGCGACGGCATACAGCAACGCAAACATATACATTTTTCGGTACAGAAACCAGAGAAAGGAATCAAAAATGGCTGCAGGCCAGTTCCAACTAAGCGCAAAGCGTGGACCCGCTGGAGTTTCTAGGTTCGCGAACTTTTCCTTGTAGTACAAAAAGGCAGGACGCCACGTCCACCACGTTGTTAACGAGAACTGAAGAGATTTACTTGGACCAATGAACGTTTCTAATAATTGGAGTGACGTTGGAGTGGATTGCGAAGGGGTAGCTTCCGATTCCAGATCAGCATCTGGTTCTAGGTCAGCATCCGGTTCTGGAGTATGCCTGACAAGCGCTTGTCCACATTGTGCACAAAAATTCGCGTCGGCAGGATTGTCTTGTGAGCAAGAAGGGCATGGAAACATAGTGATGGGTTATAGCATTCCGACTATATCCAGACAAGAACCTACCAATGTCGCTGCAACACACAATGCCATATCCTCGTTCTCATTGACCTTTGTCTTGCAAGCTGCCTGATTCAGCCGACACGATATTCCTGATCCAGTTGCTCGTAGACCTGTCGTTTCAGCTCGACTGATGAACAAGGGAAACCCAGAGCTCCTTGATCGCTCCAAGCAGCCCCACAATGGCGGCATTGAGTCGGAACCTCTGCTGGTTTTGAACGATCTCGTCCGACTAAGCGCTTCAAACAGACAGGGCAAAATGGGCCTTGGATCATGCTCTCAATGAAATGGTCCTCAATTTCATTGGCCCTTTCCGTACCCAAATGAGTCCAAAGTGCATCGCTAATTGTCACAAGTACGCCGAATCTCACCAGAGATTTTGGTTGCTGAACAGGCCAGGGTTCTGGGGCCTTGGCTGGAGCTTTAGATAATTCTAACTGGGTCAAACGTCGCTCGATATCTTGGGAAACATATTGCTGTTGATTGGAAGTTCTTGTGGTGTTTTCCAACTTGGTGACACGGGCTTCCCACTGCTGCTCTCTTTCCAGAAAATACTTCTGTACGACGCCCATTTCCTCATGGCTCACAACTCCGAGAGCTGATCGAATACGTTGACAGACCCTACGGCAAAAAGGTTTCCACGTTCGTCCATCGCACCACCACACCCAGAAAGCATATGTCAAAACGATAACACTGCCGCCTGCGACAAGCGCTCCTAATTCCATTGTATAGTCCCGGTTTGAGAACCCCGCCTATAACAAGAACGATTGTAGTATACATCCATTCTTCTGAAACTCGAACTTGTCCTGTTGCCGCATCTGTTTCTACTGCGGGACTAGACCCACTGAAGCATTTTCGTTATGGTTTCTTGAAGAGGCGCATCACCGTTGCTTTGTCTATCATGCCATACTCAGTTATTCACGTCTCAGAACTGAATGATGCCAGAGCGTGAAGACACCTCAACTGTGCCCATTCCCCCCCAAGATGACATCGAAGACGATCGGGCGTTTCTGCTTGATACTCACCGAACCTGGAAGCGGACGCAACCGACAAGCCCCCCAGACTCCCCCGACCCTGGCGTTCAGCAGATTAGTGAATCCACTCTTCCTATACCGCAAGACCATTTTCAAGTTGACCGGCGCAACGCAGACTTCCGACATCAAGATCTGCGAAATGCAAATTTTCAAGAAGCGTATTTACCAGGAGCGGATTTTGAAGGCGCTGACCTGCGCGGTGCGAATTTTTATGGAGCCAATTTGCGTAGTGCCCGATTTCTCCGTAGCCAACTCGCTTGGGCGAATTTTTCTCAAGCCGATCTTATATGGGCAGACTTTCAACAAGCCGACCTCAGAGGCGCGATTTTTCAATATACGACGTTACGTGGATCCACCTTTGTGGGCGTAGAGGCACAAGGGACAGATTTTTCGTCGACGGATTGCTCATACGTCGATTTTCGAGAAGCAAATTTGAGTCAGGCTGATTTTCAAAGAGCCAATCTGAACGGTGCGACATTTCTCAATGCCAAAACATCCACCACAAATTTCCAAGAGAGCCAAGGGTTAGAGTCACAAACTCCCGTTCAAGATGCTCTCTCCTCCGATGACGGCCTTCTTCTCTAAGAGTCAGGCGGCAATAGCGAGGAGTAAAGAGTGAGAGGAAAGCCCCTCACAAGAATGTGTTCTTTTCATGCCTTACTCTCTCACTCCTCACTATTCCCGCTATTTTATCAGACGAATTTCCTGACCTGCTGTGTTTACGCTGAGCCTGAAAGTTGAAAATACGTACGCAATGTTTCATTGCGTTGAGGTTCGCGTAACTTTGATAAGGCCCGTTCCTCAATTTGACGAATCCGCTCACGCGTGACCGAGAATTCATGGCCAATTTCTTCGAGTGTGGCATCTTCAAGTTCGCCAATCCCAAAAC
>JAJDBQ010000049.1 GCA_029261255.1 Nitrospirales bacterium | reverse complement strand
AGGCGAATTATCTAAGGGAGAATATCAGGTCATTTTGGGATTGTAAACTGAAAATATACGTAAACTCACCCTAGTCGAATTAACTACGGAATCTGTGACATTTATGTCTCACTGGATTGTTTGGCCAGGCGTCTTTATTCTGGGAATCATCATTGGAAGCTTCTTGACGGTCTGCGTCTATCGTGTTCCGCAGGGGCGTTCAATTGTGGCTCCACGGTCGGCTTGTCCACAGTGTGGGAAGCAAATCAGTTGGTATGACAATGTACCGCTCTTCAGTTTTTTATGGCTGAAAGGACAATGTCGGGCCTGTGAGGTGGGTATTCCTCGGCGATACCCCATCATTGAACTGATCAATGGCCTGGGTTATCTCTTGGTGGTTTGGCGATTTGGGTTCACATGGCCCACGGTCGTGTATGCAGGATTGTTTTCGGTGTTTTGGGTCGTCACATGGATTGATTGGGATCACAAGATCATTCCAGATGTGATTACGTTGCCGGGGATCCTCATTGGGTTTCTCTGTGGAGCGTTTTTGCTACCGACGGGATGGTTGAATTCGCTGCTAGGGATTCTAGTTGGTGGTGGGACGCTTTTAGGGTTGGCGTGGATTAGCCCGTATATATTTGGCAAAGAAGGCATGGGTGGTGGCGATATTAAGTTTTTGGCCATGGTCGGTGCCTTTTTAGGTTGGCAGCAGGCCATCATTACCCTCATGGTTGCCTCCGTTTTTGGGGCAGTGATCGGGGTCGGGCTCTTGGTTTTTAAGGTGGTGCAAAAGGGTCAGTATATTCCTTTCGGCCCCTATTTGGCGTTAGGTGCTCTCATGGCCATGCTTTGGGGAACAGACATTTGGCAGTGGTATTTCCGAGGGTTACTATGACTTGGAATAACCAGAACATTTATCAGCTAGCAATCCTGGAGCAAGCAGAGAGTGCCCCCAATTCACACAGCATCAAAGGGTTTTACCCTGATAGAGCTTGTGATGGTGCTGGGCATCATGAGCATCACATTGATGTTGGGCAATATTTGGCTATCAACGCAGTTGCCGCATTGGCGATTGAATGGCGCGGTGAGGCAGGTGATGTCCGACTTAGTTGCAGCCAAGATGAGTGCTGTCGTGGAACGAAATCGGCAGAGAATTTTTTTTCAGGACAATCGGCATTACCTGATACTTGATGATAAGAACAATAATGGAAAAATCGATTTTGGTGAACCACAAGAAACGCGCGACATCCAGACTGACTATAACGATGTCACACTGACCGCTTCCAATAACCCTTCTTTTTTGCCCCGTGGCACCGCCTCGAATTTGGCCTCTATCACCCTCACGAATTCTGCTGGTTCCAAAAAAATAACGATTAGTATTACTGGTCGAGTAAAGGTCAAATCGTAAAATGTATTCAAAACCCGAACGGTTCGAAGAATCACGCCTCATCATCCTGAATCAACAGGGTTTGTCGTTGTTGGAAATCGTCATGGCCATGGCGGTGGTCTTTCTGGCGTTGCTGGGATTCGCGGGATTTTCTGTCGTGGCGCATACAGGAATGAATGCGAGTGAAAAAATGACGCGAGCGGTCACCTTAGCGCAGGAAAAGATGGAAGATGTGAAACGAGAAGGAGTGCCACCTGGATTAACGAGTTCATTGATCAGGACCGAGCCCTATGGCTCAATCACTGGAGCCCCTCATCATCAACGCCGTCTTACGATAACTCCTGATGACCCTCTACTGGGTTTACATACGATCGCGGTGAACGTGCAATGGGATAATGGGGCGCATACGACCTCTCTCAAGACTTATCTCGTAACAGATTAAGGGGTGAGACATGACTTGTTCCCCTCAAAAATCCCTCAATGGCTTTACTCTCATCGAAATGGTCGTGGCACTTGGCTTGAGTCTGGTGACGGTGAGTGCGGTCTATGCTCTCTATATCAGTGAACTGAAAGCCCAATATGTACGGGAAGATCGGTTAGAAATGCAGCAGCAGGCTCGAGTTGTCATCGATGTGATGAGTCGTGAACTCTTAATGGCGGGGTACGATCCGCGTGGCATCAATCATGATACGAATCTGAGTAATGACTTTCTAGGGATTACCTACGATCCAAGTCGTTTGTCGATCAAGGCGGATTTGAATGGCAATGGCCTGATAGGTGACCCCAATGAGTCGATTATATTTGTCTATGTTGCCAAGACGCATACGTTGCGACGGAATACTGGTGGAGGCAATCAACCTTTTGGCGAAAACGTCGAGTCATTGCTTGTGGAGTATTTTGATAAAGAGGGAAATCCAACCGTCGACTCCACAAACATTCGGCAAGTGAAGATCACTGTGACCGCTCGTACAGAAGATCCCGATCCCAAGTATGTGCCGAACGGCGGGTATCGAACCGTCACTCTTCAGTCCCGCCTCACTCCAAGGAACCTCTAAGCATGGAACCCGATGAAAGATGGGTGCGACAAACAACGTTGTTGGGCAACACTAAAGGGAGTGCGCTCATTGCCGCGCTTCTTTTGGTGGCGGTGTCCAGCATTATGGGAGCCACCATTCTGTTCGCTACTTCAACAGATTTGCAGATCAGCGGGAATTATAGAAGAGCCATTCAAACCTTCTATGCGGCAGAAGCAGGCCTTGTTGAAATGCAACGACGACTAAGTGGATTCTCGACGACGAATCCTGAATTTCTAGGGGACATGGCTTCACCCTACGAACCAAATTGGTCGACTTATGTCTTCTCCCAATCGGGGTGGAAATCTACAGAAGATCAAACATACAACATCTCACTCACCAATTACGTCCCACTCTCAGGAAATCCTACGAATACGCTTCCCCAACCCAACAGTGTGCAAAGCGACATGGCGTATTGGACCAAGGTGCATCACAAAACGGAATACGATGCAGAACAAGCCGGACATCGTGTCGCCACTCCGCATTACGTGGATGGAGATGGCGTGACATCGCTTCATTCCCCAAGCAATCGTGGGGAACTTATTCGGTTTGGCTATCCATCGGTCACGTCGGTTGTACCGAAACAATTCACGACGTCGTTTCAAGCCTTGTATCCACCGATTGAAATGATCACGAGCCATGGGCAGGTCGAAGGGGCCGATTCCATACTTCAGGCAGATGTGTTCCATCCTTCTGGTCCCCCAGTATGGGCGCCTATCTATGTGGGGAGTCAGATTTTACTTTCCGGCAGTATGATCGTGGTTCAAGGCACGGATGCCTGTGGGGTGGTTGCCGCAGGCCTTCCGCCGATCTCACTCGCACCCGCGGCTGCACTGGTAGGAACAGCTGATCTGACCGGTAATCCGGCCACTCCTCAAGTCAGCCCAATTCATTTGGATTTAGATGAACAGATCGATGATCTGAAGAAAAGTGCGACGCCTGTGTTAGCCAATTTGATGAGCGTCACGTTGGGGTCACCTATTACTCCTTCGGTCCATTATGCTGAACCGACGAGTGGTACGTTGAATATCTCCCAAGTTATTGGGTATGGCATCCTGCTGGTAAAGGGCAACGTTCAAATCGCAGCCCCATTTCAATGGCAAGGACTCGTCCTAGTTTCGGGCCAAGTCACATTTGCCGGAGGGCTGGGATCCTCAACTCTTAACGGCGCCCTTTATGCTGATCGAGTCCAAGTACTCCATGACGATGTTAGTATTACTCTCGATACCTGTCCCATTGCAGCCACCCTCAGCACGTTACCCGTTCAAGTAATGAATTGGCGGCAAGTACTCTAAGCCGTCTTTCAATTATTCTCTAGGGGTGCAGTTGTCAATAATTTTCAGTTCAATTATTTAACATCGAGACTTGAGAATTAACAGAAGGCTACAAGTCATTGAATTTCAAGGATTTTAAGAGCGGCCATCTCGGTCTCCACCATTGTTGCGGGAAGACTCCCTTTCTCTGGGTCTTTAGTCTCTCCCCATTGCCTGGGCCTTTCGGTTGATTGTCGAACGGCCAAAATCCTATTAAAATCACAAGCCTTGTATAGTATTCGATTTCCCTCTTCGCGGAAATTGGGTTTTTCTCAGTCATCAAATTAATCATTGGAGGAGAGATTATGTCAGCAGAACCCGATATCATTTACACGAAAGTGGATGAAGCGCCGGAATTAGCGAGTGGCTCGTTTTTGCCAATTATCCAATCGTTTGCCAAAACAGCAGGAGTAAATGTCGGCACCAAGGATATTTCATTGGCGGGCCGAATCATTTCGCAATTTCCTGACAAATTGAAGCCGGAACAGCAACAGCCTGACGACTTGGCCTTATTAGGTGAGCTAGTCATGAAGCCGGAAGCGAATGTGATTAAACTCCCGAATATTAGTGCGTCGCTTCCTCAAATCCAGGGGGCGGTCAAAGAATTGCAATCCCAGGGCTATGCGATTCCCGACTACCCTGAAGACCCACAAAATGATGAAGAAAAGGCTATTCAAGCCAAATTCGATAAAGTAAAAGGCAGTGCCGTCAATCCAGTCTTGCGGCAAGGCAACTCAGATCGTCGTGCATCGTCTTCCGTGAAACAATATGCCCAGAAAAATCCGCATCGAATGGGGAAGTGGGCGAATGATTCGAAAACCCATGTGGCGCATATGTCGGGGGGAGATTTCTTCGGGAACGAAAAGTCGACCACGATTACCGATCAGTCGGCGGGGAAAGGGCGTATTGAGTTCGTTGGTGCAGATGGCAGCACCAAAGTCTTAAAAGATGGCGTGACATTCGACAAAGGAGATGTCGTTGATGCCACCAAGATGAGTGTCGCAAAGTTGCGGAAGTTTTTTGCCGAACAAGTCGTTGATGCCAAAAATAATCCTGGTGCGCTTTTCTCCCTACACATGAAAGCCACCATGATGAAGGTCTCAGATCCCATTATCTTCGGGCATTGTGTGACCGTGTTTTTCGACGATGTCTTTAACAAACATCAGAAGACCTTTGATGAGCTCGGGGTGAACGTCAATAATGGATTGGGCGATGTGTATGCGAAGATTGGCCAATTGCCTGCTGCGAAACAAGAAGAAATCAAGGCCGATATTCAAGCTGCCATCAAGAATGGACCAGAAATGGCCATGGTGGATTCAGACAAAGGGATCACCAACTTGCATGTGCCGAGTGATGTGATCATCGATGCGTCTATGGCTGCCGCGCTTCGCACCTCAGGGAAAATGTGGGGTCCTGATGGCAAAGAGCATGACATGAAAGCCATTATTCCAGATCGGAGTTATGCCGGCATCTATCAGGCTGTTGTGGATTTTTGTCGAGAAAACGGCGCCTTTGACCCGTCCACGATGGGCAGTGTGCCAAATGTGGGACTGATGGCTCAAAAAGCGGAAGAATATGGATCACACGATAAAACATTTGAAGCCCCAGGCAATGGAAGCATCAACGTCATTGATGGCGCGGGAAATACCTTGCATCAAATTGATGTAGAAAAAGGTGATATTTTCCGTGCCTGTTCGGTGAAAGATATTCCGATTCAAGATTGGGTGAAGCTAGCAGTGAATCGAGCGAGAGCCTCTTCAACGCCAGTGGTGTTTTGGTTGAATAAGGATCGGGCTCATGATGCACAGATCATTGACAAATTGAATCGGTATCTCAAGGATCATGATACGAATGGGTTGGATATTCAAATTCTGGCGCCAGTGGATGCTATGAAGCTGTCCTTGCAACGGGCAAAAGATGGCAAAAACACCATATCGGCAACGGGCAATGTGTTGCGGGATTATCTCACGGACCTTTTCCCCATTTTGGAATTAGGTACCAGCGCAAAAATGTTGTCCATCGTTCCGTTAATTAATGGTGGCGGGCTGTTTGAAACCGGAGCGGGAGGATCAGCCCCCAAGCATGTGCAGCAGTTTGTGAAAGAAGGACATTTACGTTGGGATTCATTGGGAGAATTTTTGGCATTATCCGAATCCTTTGCGCATCTCAGTAAAAGCAAGAACAATAAAAAGGCACAAGTGCTCGCAGACACCTTGGATCGTGCAACTGGGCAACTGATGGATAATCGGAAGGCTCCAGGTCGAGCGTTAGGCGAATTGGATAATGCCGGCTCTCATGTGTGGGAGGCCATGTATTGGGCGAAGGAGCTCGCCAATCAAAATGATGATCCAGACTTGAAAGCCAAATTTACTTCAGTGGCGAAAGAGCTTGAGTCTAATGTCGACACGATTCTAGAGGAACTCAAATCGATCAAAGGCAAGCCTGTCGATATTGGTGGTTATTATCACCCGTGTCCAGACAAGGTGAAAGCCGGTATGCGTCCGAGCGCAACTCTCAATAAAATTCTGGCGACCTTGAATTAAGAAAGACTTAGACTGAAAGAAAAAGGTAGGTCTGCATGCTGGGCCGGGTTCTTATGAGAGCCCGGCCCAGTTTGTTTGTAGTGAAAGAGGTATGTAGAAATATTAATGCGATGATATTTTTTGCCTGTGCTGTTGGGAGATCATTTTTTAACGGGGCATTTATTCGCTATTTTCGAAGACTCTCATTCCCATATTGCTGCAATACATACTCCAAGACCTTTGGGGCATTTTTCACAATAATGTGTCGTGCCAGTCGATCGTGACATTGCCCAGCTAGGATCCATCCCAATGCTTCTTCTTGATCGCCTTTTTTATAGGATTCAATGGCATTTTCAATGCAGGTCTGGCCTGACACATTCTTTCGGAAAATCTTGATGGGGTAGGCCTTCACAATATATTTCATGCATGCCGGTCCACCTCTCGCTGTGGGCTTGGTATCATTCCATATCCAATCAATGTCTTCTTGAAATGCGAAGACATTTTCAACAGACACGCCGATTATCGAAATCATAAGAACAAGACATTGTAGAGATCGAAACAAGATTCACCTCAACTAATAATTCCTTCACTTGCGTGACTCACGCAGTATAGAATATTAGCAGGCTCGTATTATTAGAACATCTACCTGAAATAAAGGGAGGTTTTTCATGCGTCAATGTCAACGGCTTATTCTTGTATTATTTTGCCTGAGCTTCGTATTGTCTCATCAAGCTTGGGCAGGGAAACAGCTTGATATTCATGATGGCTCGGCGATTTCGATCACATCTCCCCAGAATGGCGCAACTGTTGAGAGCTCATTTACTTTAGAGTATGCCTTGAGAAAGGGCGCAATGGCTGATCATGCGCATGTCTTTTTGGACGGCACCTATCAGAAGGGATTTAAGGGGAAATTCAGTGATGTGCCATCAGGGAAACATACGATTACTGTAAAAGTCGCCACGCATGATCATGATATGGTGACGGTTTCTGATTCTGTGGATGTGATGGTCAAATGAAATAGTAGGCGGGTAGGTTGGCAAATTTGGATAGGCTATGGGTATATTTCAAACTGTGACTCCTTTCGGAGTCACAGTTTCGGAGCTTAAGATAATCTTACAGTTCGTTTAGTCCCCAATCATAGTCCATGTACGTCACACTCAACTTCTTGTTTTTTAATGAAGCGATCGTTCCTTTAGGCGCATAGGCTGCCAGAAATTCTCGTACACCACCCTTTGCGTCAAAATCCTCTGCGAACCATTTAAAGATTGAAGACATGTAAATACGGGTTTTTTTCGCATTGACTCGTAAGCCTTTTTTCGCATTCTCAAGAAAGAGTTTCATTTGATCGGCTAGTTGCGCGTCCAAATTTTCGACCGTATAGGCTTCAACGCGAAGATCTGGGCAACTGACGGAAGCACAGACAATCGCGGCGTGAATTCGTGGCTCACCCATCTTTCGAAGAATCTCATGTTCGATTTCATTGAGCGTTCGTGTTTTCCCTGCAACGACACCCACTTCCTTTTTCCAGACAGCGGTGAAGAGACTGCCAGCGTCTTTAATGCTGTCTACCGGATAATTATCCAGCACCATTTTGGCTGCCATCACGTTGTAAGTATTAATCCAAAAAGTGAGCTTCTCCTCCCGAGTTTTTAAGCTGGAGAGTGACACCTTCTCTAAATCTTTGATCAGCTTGATATAGGCCGGATCTTTGCCAAGCTTCTTATAATCGACGGCATTCAAATAGACACCGTTGATAGTTTTAGGAGCCACGTACTTTTTTAACAAGCCATCCCATGTAGAGAAATCAAACGCAAAGGCCGAGGGAGTTGAAAGTAAGGTCAATACCCCAAGTACCACACACATTCTGCTCAACAATAACTGCATAATTGTTTTCTCCCATAAATTCATCATGAATTTTCCAATAAATAGCCCGTACCTTATGGAAGAGTCTTTCCTCTCTACTCAAACATTACACGGTAGTTGGAGAAACTTAGAAATATAAAAGCATTTCAACATAATTCCAAGAAGTTTGCGGATAGCGCTATGCTGACAACAGACCTGTGGTGTCCCGCGACGTCGTGGTTCGTGGCTGGCCCCGCCGTTTACCCCAACTTCGTTAAATTAGCCCTTAAATGAAGGACTTCGAAAACCCAAGGAGTTTGTTCAATGAGTCGCCCCACTTTTGAGGGTGAGCACGTAGCTTGTGAGGTCATTGAGCTGCTTATCATTGAGAGGGAACGTGGGCATAAACGACCCAGGGGAAACGGATTTGGGGTCTTTGAAATGCTGAATGTGCCATGCACGATCAGGGCGACGATCAGCCACAAACGAGAGGTCAGGTGCTAGATTTCCGCCTTCTCCATGGATTCGATGGCAGGTTTTACAGCCAAATTGAACGGTTAATCCCAGGCCTCGGTCGATAGCGGGATCCTTTTTCGGAACGGCGTAGAGTTGTTTGAGGGAAAATCCCAACAAGACAAATACGGTGATTAAAAATCCCATGCCCACTGCCAAGGTGATTGGTCGAGAGGCAGGATTCCGTCCGGGGTTTCGGTCCCAAAAGGGGAGGAGAAACAATGCGGCGAAAAACAAAGTGGGCAAAAGCCAAGTCGCGAGGGGTCCGAGCGCGCCAGGCGCATATTTTAGGAGTTGATAATGAAACAGAAAGTACCATTCGGGTACCGGGATGAAGGAGTGGTCAGACGGGTCCGCTCGATCGGCCAAGGGCAGTTCAATAAGGATTGTCAGCATTGAGACCACGACAAATACACCCAACATGACGACGGAATCCATATACACCTGCCGAGGGTGAAACGTCTCGCTGCCCTTCTTGGCTTTGGCTTCATCATGCGGGCCAGCGGGTCCGACCCGGCGAAGAATAAACAGATGGAGTGCGATACCCACAATAATCAGGGCAGGAAGAAAGGCAACATGAATGGCAAAAAAACGTGAGAGGGTGAGCGCGCCCAATGTCTCTCCACCCCTAAGAAATTTGGTGAGAAAATCGCCAACAATCGGTGTGGCCCCAACCATGTTAATGCCGACCTGTGTGGCCCAATACGCATTTTGATCCCAGGGAAGCAAATAGCCGGTAAACCCAAATCCCAACATTAAGGTAAGCAGTATGACCCCGACGATCCACATCATTTCGCGTGGTTTTTTGTATGAACCATCGAAAAACACTTGGAGCATATGTAAGCCAACAAGCATAATGACGGCCGAGGCCCCCCAGTGATGGAGGCCTCGAATAAACCAGCCTCCCCAGACTTCATCTTGAATAAAGCGAACCGTATCGTAAGCATGGTCGGTCGAAGGCACGTAATAGACCATGAGCAACATGCCGGATAGGACTTGTAAGCCAAAGAGAAAGAGGGTGGCCGACCCATACACATAGTTCCAACTGGCCCCACCGGGAATAGGTTCGTTGAGCAATGTTTGCTCAAGAGGTTTTAATTTCAGACGACTGTCAAACCACTCATAGAGACGTGCAAGCATGAGGTTACAACTCCACCTTTTCAGGTAGCCCAGATTTAAATTCCTGATACATCACCAACAAATTGCCGTTTTCTACTTTGGAGGGAAGCGTATCCAGCGGACGAGGAGCAGGCCCTGCTTTGACAGTCCCTTCCATATCGTAGACGCTGCCGTGGCAAGGACATTTAAAGAGCCGATCCTGGTTTTCCCAGCGATAGCCGCAACCTAAGTGTGGACAGATGGGGGAATAGACTTTGATCTCACCATTGTCACGTTTCACAGCCCAAATCCCTTTTGTCGTCTGACTGTTTTGCCAGCCATCCTTCACGGTCATGGAATAATCCAAGGCAGTGGGTTCATTGGCAGGGATATCCTCAATTTTCGCAACTGAAATCCAACCTTTGGGTTGTCGCTTGAGTGCTGGAGAGACCATGTAGCCGACAATCGGCACGGCCAACGAGAAGCCGATGATAGACGAAATCAGCATGGTGGCTTTCACGAAAAACGATCGACGGGTGCCAACGGGGGTCGAACAACCTTCTTCCATATCAAGGCTCCTTTTTGGGGCTTCGCGATGCAGATCGCCCAAGCTTCTGTCAGGAAATGTCTCTATTGCTTAGGCGTTGAACGTAAAACGTGTATCGATGTGACGATGTGTGCCTTGGCTGTTGAATGTTCTTGAAGTTGGGATGACGGAAGAAAAAGGAAGAATAAAAATCGAGGTATAATGGGAAAGAGCAATCATATAGTGAAAGTCTACCAGGAAAGGGGAAGCCGTCAAGTTTCAATCGGAGTGAGGTCCGTTTTGCTGTTCCTGGAATTTTGCATAGTTGAAAATTCCTGACAGACTTTTTCAAGTCTCAAGCCATATGGATGGGTGTACCCTGCCATTGAGGAAACGAGTTTTCGTAGCCATGATTCAGATCTGTTAAAGTCTCTCGGTTTTCTTCTGAGTACTATTTTTACCATCTTGGAGGTACGAGATTTGAGTCATGTGAAAGTTGTCACCCTTTCCAAAATCGGTGATGTCTCAATTGTGTGTAAGACAAAACGAGACATTTCTGAGGAAACCCCTATAGATAAGCGAGATGATGAATCCCTGGGATGGGGCTATTGGGATCGGATTTGGCCCTCATCCGTGGCCTTATCGGAATATCTGATTCACCAATTTTTCCCAGCAAAATTGGAAGGGACCAAAGTCCTGGAAATTGGATGTGGGACGGGTGTGCCCGGAGTGGTCGCAGCTCAGCTGGGAGCCTTCACCATGTTCTCAGATATGGTTCCAGTAACTCTGGAAGCTGTGAAAGAGACATGCCGACTGAATCACATTACCAACTTTGATACATGCACATTAGATTGGTCAAAAAAAAATCAATCAAAAGAACGCTATGACATCGTGCTAGGCTGTGAAGTCTTTTATGACGAGGTAATTCTGGCCGATATAGCTCACGTCCTTGAGCAAGTGCTTGCCCCAGCCGGAAAAGCCATCTTTTGTGATCCCAATAGATTGGGGCTTGATACGATTGAACTCGCATTCCAAAAGAAATTTAATCTGTCTATCAAACAATTCCCTCTCAACTGGCCCTTACGAAAAGGAATTGAGAAAGAAAAATTTGTCTATCTGTATGAAATAAATTCTAAGAGCTAGGGAAATGTTGTAGATGGGACTTAGTAAGGCCAGGGCTCTGGAAGTTGTCCTTGAAGTGCACGCTGCAAAGACTGCCAAAATTCTTTGTTGTCAAATTCTTGCCTAGCTTTTTCAGGGACCTGTTGGGCTTTTTGATCTTGTTTAGTATGCACCAATAAGGCGACCAAAACCGACGCTTTATTGGCGAAATTTTTATCAGTAAATCCATCAAGCTTGGGCTTGTTTCTTTCTTTTTCAAAGGCTTTTGATGTTCGAAAAGTTTTGACCAAGTGGTTGTATTCGACCAAAGAATCAATGTATTTCCCACACAAATGATATTCATGGGCATTTACCAAAGAAGGTTGTGCAATGCTGTAGACTTCCTTTGCTGCTGACGGCTGGTTGGAATCAAGCCACTTGAAAAGTGAAACAGTTTGTTCCCTCTCCTTCAAAGCCAAATTGATTGCTTGATAATCTTGAAAAAAATTCTTGATATTTATCCCGTTTCTGACATTATTGCCTGCTCGGTTGCGAATCTCTTGTAGTTTAAGAAGAGCAGGAGGATAAACTTTAGAAAGATCAAACCAGTCATGTAGAGCAAAAGATAAACGTACACCATAAAAGTCTGGATCATATTTTAGAGCGTTTTGGTGAAACCAAATGTGCTTTTTTAGGGCGAGATCGTAGCGCTTGGCATATCTATCTTCCCTGGTTTTCTGAAGAAACTTATGTAGGTCTGGAGGTTCTCGAACTGCCCATTCCACGTATGCTGATAGAGGAAGCAGAAGAACTAGAAATACAATAAGATACCGGCTAGATCTACTTGGTCGATGTTTAAAAAATTGCTTAATAGGTTCACCTGACCTATCGGAAAGAGTACGTTTATCTAAACTCAATGCAAGCCTCGCCCTCGCTGGTAACCCATTGGGCAATTTGTTGTTGGGACAAAGCCATTCTCGAAGATTCTCTTCTAAACTGTACTTAAGGATGTATGAGACGTATTTCTGTTCAGTTAGTGTCTTTGCTGGAGCGCTGAATGCTCGTTTTGTTGCCATCGAGTAAAAAGTAAGTGAAGAAATGAAGGCAATTGGGAATATTGCAAACCGTAATGGTCGCTTGGAATCTGAATGAGAATCTAAACAGGTGTGATGAATCCCAAATAAAATTGACGGTTCCCAAAAGGCGAGATACAATTTTCTTTATGTTTCAAACACTTTCAGAATATTCAGCATCGTCTTGGAAGGGATCAAATGAGTACGATGGCTTAGAAGCCGTCGTGGCTGGGATTGCTGATGGCGCTCAACTGATTCAGGCCAAGGTGCGAGCGGCTGTACTGGCTCAAGCTGTTGGTACCACTGGTGAAATTAATATTCAGGGAGAGGTGGTCCAGATTCTGGATACCTTTTCATCTGACACCTTAGTCAGGACGTTGAGTGAATCCGGGCGGGTAGCCGCTGTCAGTTCCGAAGAAATTGAAGAAACAGTGGTTGTTGATGATAGTCCCGCGCA
Organism: Nitrospirales bacterium; assembly: GCA_029261255.1. Lineage (GTDB taxonomy): Bacteria > Nitrospirota > Nitrospiria > Nitrospirales > UBA8639 > Nitrospira_E. Next base: position 5,935 of record JAJDBQ010000049.1, on the reverse strand, counting down.
TCGGTATCTGGTGCAAATGGATCCCCTTGATGGATCTTCTAATATCGATGTGGCGATCAGTGTTGGCTCGATCCTGGGAATATGGAAACGTCAGGCTGATGAAAAGGTCACGGATTCGACCCTGTTGAAAAAAGGGACTGAACAAGTCGCGGCCGTGTATACGGTGTACGGGTCTTGTACCATGATGGTGGTGGCGACCCGCGAGAACGTTCAAGGCTTTACGCTCGATCCCACTGACGGAACGTTTCGACTGACGAATCCCAATATTCGAATTCCAGAAAAAAACTCGTGTTATAGCATCAATGAGGGGAACTTTAAGGGGCTGGACTTAGGAACCCAAAAAGCTGTCGAAGAGCTACGCAGTACGTATTCCCTTCGATATGTCGGATCCCTCGTCGCCGATTTTCACAGGAATCTCTTAAAAGGTGGGATCTTTTTGTACCCCAGTACAAAGAAAAGCCCTGAAGGAAAACTTCGTCTGATGTATGAAGCCAATCCTCTGGCTTTTATTGCCGAGCAGGCCGGTGGCGCAGCTTCCTCAGGCAAAGAGCGTATCTTGGATATAGAGCCCAAGAAATTGCACCAGCGCTGTGCGCTCATTATCGGCAATAAAGATGTCGTCGAACGAACGGTGTCAGTTATGAACAGATAACTTCACATGATTCATTGTGCCTAGATAATGGGCATATATCACGCCGTAGCAAACTATTTCCCCTCGCGTTTTCTACATTTCAAGCTTCCATACTCCCACTCTCCGTGGCACTAAGCTAATTCTCGACTAGAGAAAGTGTCGCATAGTTATACTATTAGAATGAATGAAATTTAAGGCATTGATTTTAATAGAATTTCTGTTCCCCATCCGGTGAAACAGTAATTTCCCTTTCTGTGCGTCTGGGCTGGGACTTTTGTGAGAGGTGCTATGGGTCTTTTGATTGATTGCAGAGAATGAAAGCCGTTCGTACAATGCTCTTTCCCACGAATGAGTGGGATAGTCCGGTTTTGTCTTTCACATTTTATTCCCTGACGGAAGGGTAGGATTATGGCAAAGGTCCTTGAAGGCCCAGGAATGGGCTTGCTGCGAAAATGGGGAATCTCAACCCCCAACTATATCGTGGTGACATCAAATGAAGAGTTTGAACAACTCTCCAAAGCGAATGATTGGCTTCAAAAGAACAAGCTCGTTGTGAAAGCCCATGAAGCATTGGGCTCTCGTTTCAAATTAGGTCTAGTGAAGGTGGGGTTAGATTTAGCTGCCGCCAAGTCCGCTGTGAAAGAGATGTTAGGAAAACAGCTGGAGTCCGTGACCATTCGGGAAGTCATTGTCTCGGAAGCGATTGACCATAAAGAAGAATATTATGCTTCCGTGAAATCCACCCGTGAAGGTGTGGATGTGATGGTGACGACCTACGGTGGTGTGGAAGTTGAAGACAATTGGGAGAAAGTCCAAATGCTGGCCGTTGAAATTGGGGAATCGCCGACGGATGCCCAATTGGCTAAGTTATCAAAGGACGCTGGCTTCTCAGGTGATACAGCCACCAAAATGGCTGAATTCTTAAAGAAATTGTATACCTGTTTTGATAATGAAGATGCGCAATATGTCGAGATCAATCCAGTGGTTCAAAATTCAAACGGCGACTTGGTTGCTCTTGATGCCGTGACGCTTTTGGATGGTGATGCGAAATTCCGCCATAAAGATTGGACATTCCCTTTCGCGGCTGAATTTGGTCGTGCCTATACCGCCAATGAAGAAGAAGTGATGGCCGTGGATGCGAAGGTTAAAGGCTCTGTGAAATTGATTGAAATTCCAGGGGGCAATATTGCGATGCTGCCAGCCGGTGGTGGGGCGAGTGTCTATTACTCGGATGCAGTCGTCGCTCGTGGTGGGAAATTAGCAAATTACGCAGAATATTCAGGTGATCCGCCTGATTGGGCGGTAGAAGTACTGACAGAAAAGATCTGTTCCCTGCCTGATATCAAACATATTATCGTTGGCGGCGCTATTGCCAATTTTACCGACGTCAAAAAGACGTTTGGTGGCATTATTAATGCGTTCCGAAAGGCCAAAGGCGAAGGCAAACTCAAAGGAGTAAAGATCTGGGTACGGCGCGGTGGCCCCAATGAATTGCAAGGGCTGGCGGCGATGCGTGCTTTAGAGGATGAGGGATTTGATATTCACGTGTTTGACCGCACCACGCCATTAACGGACATTGTCGACATGGCGATGGCGGCAAAATAAACTATTTGAACTTGAGGAATTAGGAGACCGTCTCAATGAGTATTCTTGCCACGAAAGACACACATGTCGTTATTCAGGGAGGTGTGGCTGGTGTTAATGCTGCCCGTCGTATGGCGGAATTCCGCTACATGAATAAACAGCCATTAAACGTATCCGCGTTTGTGTATCCACCAGATGCAGGAAAGACCAATGAAATCGTGTGCGGAACGGAGTTGGTGGCTATCCCGATCTATAAGACGGTTGCCGACGCCACCGCTGCTCATCCTGAAATTAATACGAGCCTGGTCTATATTGGTGCAAATCGCGCGTATGAAGGCACAATGGATGCCCTGAATGACTCCAAAATCCAAACAGTCTCCATGATTACTGAAGGTGTTCCCGAAAAAGACGCCAAGCTTCTTGGAAAACATGCCAGAAAATTAGGAAAGACCTTTAACGGTCCCTCTTCCATTGGTGTGGTGTCTGCAGGAGAATGTCGGTTGGGTGTGATCGGTGGAGCCTTTGATAACTTGGTGGCCTGTAAGTTGTATCGTCCAGGTTCATTTGGCGTCATTACCAAATCAGGCGGCCTGTCCAATGAGATTATCTGGATTTGTTCGCAATTTGCTGATGGGATTACCACAGCCATTGGAATTGGTGGCGATGCCTACCCGGGGACCGATTACGTCAGTTATTTAGAAATGTTTGAAAACGATCCGCAAACCCATGCAGTGGTAGTCGTCGGGGAAATGGGTGGTGATTTAGAGGAAAGTGCAGCTGAATGGTATGGCGCCAAAAAACGGCGAATCAAGCTGTTGGCCGTCGTATCTGGTTTCTGCCAAGAAAGTCTTCCCAAAGGAATGAAATTTGGCCATGCCGGTGCGAAAGAAGGATTAAAAGGCGAAGGGTCAGCTCGAGCAAAATCTGAAGCCCTGAAGAAGGCTGGCGCGATTGTGCCTGAAACGTTTGGAGCCTTAGGCCCTGCCATCAAAGCGACGCATGAAGAATTACTCAAGAGTGGGACCGTCAAGGCCATTCCTGATTTGGCTCCTGCTGATGTGCCACGGCTTCCAAAGACGGTGGCTGAAGCCAAAAAAGACGGAGAAGTCTTGGTCGCGCCACTTATTCGCTCGACCATTAGTGATGATCGGGGTGAGGAGCCTTTGTATCAAGGCTACCCAGCTTCAGAGCTCATTAATGCCGGTTATGATATTCCGCATGTGATTGGATTATTGTGGGACAACCGGTTGGTGTCCAAGCAAGAAGCGGAAATTATTAAACGTATTATTATATTGTCGGCTGACCATGGACCATGTGTCAGCGGTGCGATGGCCACGGTCCTGGCGGCTTGTGCGGGGATCGGCCTCTCACAATCAGTGGCGGCCGGTATGATTATGATTGGCCCGCGATTTGGTGGTGCGGTGACTGATGCTGGTAATTGGTTCAAGTATGCCATTGATAACAAAATGACTGTTGATGACTTCTTAGTCTATATGAAGAAAAATGTTGGTCCGGTTCCAGGAATCGGCCATCGGGTGAAAAGTTTGAAGAATCCAGATAAGCGTGTGAAAGAGCTTGTGGGACACGTGAAAAGTCTTGGAATTAAGACCCCTCATTTAGATTTTGCTCTAGCCGTTGAACAAGTCACTGCAGCCAAAAAAGACAATCTGATTCTTAATGTCGATGGGACGATGGCTGCTGTGTTAGTCGATATTGGGTTCCCGGTGGATAGCTTGAACGGCTTCTTCATCTTGGCTCGAACGATTGGCATGATTGGGCATTGGACTGATCAAAAGCGACAGGGGAGTCGACTCATTCGCTTGTTTGATTACTTGGTGAATTATGCGTCGCCTAAACGTCGAGCAGTGCCTCCATTAAAATAAATGAAGGTGTTGGGGTTTTTGTGAGGATTCCACCTCACGCAATATTGAACTAAAACCAGGAGAATATCTTATGTCGGTAGATATGGTTAAAAAACTCTATGCTTCAATGGGGGCTGCAATTGAAAAAGCCCGAAAAAGTTTTGGGCGTCCATTGACGTTGGCTGAGAAAATTCTGGTCAGCCATGCCGATAATTTCGATACCCAAGCATGGGAACGTGGTAAAGCCATGCTGTCGCTTCGACCCGATCGTGTGGCCATGCAAGATGCCACGGCACAAATGGCGATGTTGCAATTTATTCAAGCGGGGAAAAAGAAAGTGGCGGTGCCCAGCACGATTCATTGCGATCATCTCATTCGCGCCGAAATGGGATCAGAAAAAGATCTCATGATCGCCAATAATGAAAATCGAGAAGTCTATAATTTCTTAGAATCTGCGGCGAAAAAATATGGTATCGGATTTTGGAAGCCAGGAGCCGGGATCATTCATCAGGTTGTTCTTGAAAATTATGCCTTTCCGGGTGGGTTGATTATTGGCACCGACTCTCATACACCGAATGGTGGAGGATTGGGTATGTTGGCTATCGGCGTCGGTGGCGCTGATGCCGGGGAAGTCATGGCAGGATTACCCTGGGAAGTGCTGCATCCCAAACTCATTGGAGTCAAACTCACAGGAAAACTCAATGGCTGGGCATCTCCCAAAGATGTCATTCTCTATATTTGTGGAAAACTCACTGTCAAAGGTGGCACCAATAAAATCGTTGAATATTTTGGCCCAGGCGCAGAAACCATTAGTGCGACCGGGAAGGGCACCATTACCAATATGGGTGCTGAATTAGGTGCAACCACCTCAGTCTTTCCATTTGATCAAAAGATGGTGGCCTATTTAAATATTACTGAGCGAGAAGACATCGCGAAATTAGCGGAAGAGAATAAGGCGCTGTTGATGGCCGACCCAGAAGTGTATCAATCGCCTGAGAAATATTATGATGAGATTGTTGAAATTGACCTCTCAGCACTTGAACCCTATGTGGTCGGGCCGCATTCGCCTGATTTAGCTCGGCCCATTTCCAAGTTGGCAGCGGAAGCCAAAGAAAAAGGCTATCCCGTTGAATTAAAAGCCACGTTGTTAGGCAGTTGCACCAATTCTTCGTATGAAGATATTGGGCGTTCGGCGCACATTGCTGCACAAGGATTAAAGGCCGGGCTCAAAGCAAAAACGGCGTTTTTGGTTTCTCCAGGTTCTGAACGGATCTTTCATACCATGAAACGCGATGGGTTTATGAAAACCTTTGAAGATATGGGCGCGACCGTGTTAGCCAATGCCTGTGGGCCGTGTATTGGTCAATGGAAGCGGGCTGATGGCGTCAAAGGCAAAGCCGATTCTATTGTCAGTACGTTTAACCGCAACTTCCCAGGGCGTAATGATGGCATTGCCGAAACCTTGTCGTTTCTGGCAAGTCCAGAAGTCGTGACTGCCTATGCATTGACTGGGGATTTAGGTTTTGATCCAGTCAATGACACGATTAAAACGGCAGATGGCAGGGAAATTAAATTAGAAGCGCCACAGGGTGATGAATTGCCGAAACTAGGCTTTGCCCAAGGCGAAGCCGGGTTGGTGGAGCCTGCCGAAAATGGTGAGGGCTTGGAAGTTGATCTTCCGCCAACAAGCGAACGCCTACAATTACTTCAACCCTTTCCTCGTTGGAATGGCAAGGATTTCGAGAAGCTGACCATCTTGATTAAAACCAAAGGCAAGACCACCACGGATCATATTTCACCCGCAGGTCCCTGGCTCAAGTTCCGTGGTCATTTGGATAAAATTAGCGATAATATGTTT
>JAJDBQ010000048.1 GCA_029261255.1 Nitrospirales bacterium | reverse complement strand
GCGCGTCAAATCCTCAAGGGCATCTCGCTCGTGCTCCGTCAGGGTGATGCGATATCTGGGCGGCATGGCAACCTCCTTCGGTTGCCAGCAGTATAGCGCACATAATCAATGAGCGAAACTTTAGGTGTTCCATGGTACTAGTCTGATGGCAAAGACGACCTTTTTACCTCTTTCCAATGACAGAAAGTCAGAATAACACCTTGGCTGGCTCTGAGAGGCAGATTTAAAAAAGGTTATCGGCTACCTCCTCAGCGTAACAAGAATGAATAATTGGCTAATTGAATAATCTGCCAATCTCAATACTGAACTTGCCTGAAACATATGAAAATCTAGGCAAAAGCATCTATCTATTCATTTTATATGTCATTTTGCACGGCATTATAATATACAAAATGAATACGCAAGCAACAGCCGCAATAACCTAGATCGCCACAATAGGTATTCATATTTATCTATATCTTAATTTAAAACCAAACGGGCGGACACGATCTGAAAAAAAATGATAAGGGAATGAAGCACTTCTCCGATAAGGAAACCGGAAGATAGATTGAGATCATCAATACAGAGGCAGTTCAAGTGCAGATTAATGCCTTTGCACGAGAACTCAAGCTGTAGCAAAGCCACGACTGGACGTTGCCTTCAGAGTTGCCTCTAAAACAGCTCCACAATATTCCCCTCAGCATGTGTGATGCAGAAAAAATGATACCGCGATTAGCGGCCTCCCAGGCCAGACGTGCAATTCATCATGCCAAAAGCGCCAAATACCTTGAAGTGCCAGATACTTGTGAGCGTGCGAAAGACGTGAGACTTTCAGCAAAAACAGAAAAACTAGTACGTACGACCATCCGATAGCACTTCTAGGCATGAAAAATATTTTTGCTTAGAATTCACAACAGGTGCGAGTCTAGAGAGGGTAGTAGTTATAACCATGTCCTCCCCAACCCATCATCCACAAAGATAGAAGTAGGCTTAAACATCCAGCCTGAGGGCCCGAAACGGTCAGTCTCAGCGAAGCACTGATGGTTTCAATAACATCCTGATTTGTCAGGATTTTTTCCGCCTGAATAGGCCTAGAGCACGTTAGGTCTTTCGTTGCATTGATTCGCAAAAAAATTGAGTGCTACCATGCGCAGTTCTAGGTCTTTTCGTATATGTTGGGTGTGGTCTTTTCACTTTAATTCAGGAGAGTCACCAGATGTCCGGGTCGGACCTTCTCCTAGAGTACTTAGCGAAGTTCTTTCCGATACTGATATTTACTGTCCTGGCCTTGGGGTTTGGACTGGTAACTCTACTCCTTTCCTATCTCGTTCAACCAAAATACCCTGAGGAAGAAAAACTCTCGACCTATGAATGCGGCTCGGAACCATTTTCTGATTCCCGTATGCCCTTTCCCGTGCGGTATTACGTTATAGCGATGCTATTTGTCATTTTTGATATTGAGGTGATCTTTCTCTATCCTTGGGCGATTACGTTTAAACAGTTGGGCTTCATTGGGTTCATTGAAATGATGATCTTTATTGGGTTGTTTGTTGTGGCGTATGTCTATGCCTGGCGGAAAGGGGCTCTCGAATGGGATTAATTCAAATCGGACCGCCAGCAAAAGACGGGGAACTAGGCGTCATGACCCTTTCCCTTGAAAAAGTCGTAAACTGGGCTCGCAAAGGATCGTTATGGCCGATGACTTTTGGCCTAGCCTGCTGTGCGATTGAAATGATTGCAGCTGTGTCGTCTCGGTATGACATTGACCGGTATGGCGCCGGAGTATTCCGTGCCTCTCCCCGCCAATCTGATTTGATGATTGTGGCTGGCACTGTCTGTCGACGTATGGCACCCGTAATTCGCAAAATTTATGATCAAATGCCGGAGCCCAAATATGTGATTTCGATGGGATCCTGTGCAACGTCTGGAAATATTTATGACAGCTACAGTGTGGTCCAGGGCGTCGACCGGTTTGTGCCCGTCGATATTTACGTGCCCGGCTGTCCTCCAACGCCTGAAGCTCTCTTTGATGGGATCTTGAAGCTTCAAGATCGGATCATGCAAAAACGTGTGTTCACGAAACAACCGGAACAAGTGAGGATGACGTGAGCATGCTGAGGAAGTGGCTTGATTTAGTACACGTTCAGTTCCATATCTGATTGAGAAATTCCAAAGAACAAGAGCTATGCATCCTATTGCTGAAAAAATTCAAGGTCGATTCCCGGAAGGGTTCCTCAGCTCAAATGAATGGCGCGGAGATCTGGCTATTTCCGTGAAACGCGAATCCTTGCATGATGTGTGTGCCTACATCCGTAAAGACCCTGAACTCGATTGTGATTATATGGTGCATGTCAGCTCCGTGGACTGGCCTGACGACGCCGAACGATTCGAAGTGGTCTATGAAGTCTATTCCATAAGGAAGCGCCATCGCATCCGTATTAAAACCCGAGTGCCTGAGAACGATTGCCAAGTTGATTCAATGGTTGACCTGTGGATGGGCGCAGATTTTATGGAGCGTGAAGTCTTTGACATGATGGGCATTCGATTTAATCATCATCCCGACTTACGTCGAATTCTCATGCCAGATGACTACACGGAGGGTTATCCCTTGCGCAAAGATTTTCCTGTTCAAGGCAAAGGCTGGCGAGATACCTTTGAATTCTTAAACGACCCGAATTAGCCTTGGACTTTTCTGAAAAATCATGAAACTCGAAGATCAACGCACAACAATCTATAAGGTCGATCCGAATCATCCGGAGACTGCAGACCTCCCAACACTTCGCACAGAAGAACTGCTCCTCAACATGGGCCCGCAACACCCCGCGACACATGGAGTGTTAAAAGTCATCATGGAACTGGAAGGCGAACGACTGGTTAAATCTACCCCAGTCTTAGGCTATCTTCATCGCGGCGTCGAAAAACTAGCTGAAGGTGGCACCTACCATCAGTTCATCCCCCATACGGATCGCTTGGACTATGTTTGCGCGATGTATAACAACTTTGCCTATTGCCGTGCCGTTGAAAAACTCATGGACATCACGCTTCCAGATCGAGCCGAATATCTCCGCACCCTTGTCGCTGAAGTGCAGCGCATCATCGGTCATTTGTTTTGGCTTGGCACCCAGGCGTTAGACATTGGGGCCATGACGGTCTTCTTTTATACCTTCAGGGATCGGGAAATTCTGCTGGATTGGTTTGACGAACTCTGCGGCGCGCGCCTCACCACCAGCTGGTATCGCATCGGAGGCGTGGAGCAAGATTTCAACGATTCGTTGATCGATAAGGTTAAACGATTCTTAGAGTATTTCCCGCCGAAAATTGACGAATATGTCGTGTTTCTTGAAAAAAATCGCGTCTGGCTGGCTCGAACTCGGGGCGTGGCAGTTATTTCCGCCGAAGATGCATTGAGCTTTGGATTAAGTGGGCCTACATTGCGCGGTTCGGGTGTCGATTATGATCTACGTAAATACGAACCGTATAGCGCATACCCCTGGTGCGAGTTCAGTGTTCCCGTTGGGAAAAATGGCGATACTTATGATCGATATTGGATTCGTATTGAAGAATTTCGTGAAAGCGTCAAAATCATCAAACAATGCCTGGAGCAAATGCAACCTGGGCCGATTATGGCGGATGTACCCAGTGTCACATTGCCGCCAAAAGATCGCGTCTTCACAAATTTGGAGTCTATGATTCAGCAGTTCAAATTATTTTCGCAAGGCTTTGACGCTCCTGCTGGGGAAATCTATTGTGGGACTGAAGCACATAAAGGCGAGTTGGGTTTCTATATTGTGAGTACCGGAGGCGGGAATCCGTATCGTTTAAAAATTCGCTCTCCCTCTTTTATTCACATGGGTGCCTTTGATTATATGTCGAAAGGATATATGATCGCCGACGCCGTCACCATTTTCGGAAGCTATGACATCGTCATGGGAGAATGCGATCGATAACGAAGCCCGTTAGGCGTGAAACGTAAAGCGTGAAGTCTCAAAGCAATGGTAATTTTGCCTCACTCCTTACGCCTCACGAAATACTCATGAATCCAGGCAGCGCGTTAGGACGATAATATATGGGCTTAAAACCAGTCACATCACCTGAGGTCGAAGCGGAGACCATTGAATTGACCATGGACGGAGAAACCGTTCAGGCCAAAGCTGGCGTCTCCCTCTATGACGTTGTATCCAGCACAGGAAAAATTGTCCCGGCTATGTGTTACCACTACACATTCGACCCTTTTGGCTCTTGCGGCATGTGCCTGGTTGCTCAAGAAGGGAAAAAAGCCCCAGTACGATCCTGTACGGCTAAAGCAGCGGCCGGGATGGTTATCCGGACTGATGGGGAAGATCTATTTTTGGCCAGGAAAAAGGCCGTCGAAAAACATTTATCAGTCCATCCGTTGGACTGTCCCGTCTGCGATGCCGACGGTCATTGCGAATTGCAAGATACGGCCTTTGAACATGGCGTAACCAATCTGGCCAACGCGAAGCAAAAAAATATTCCCGAAGATACGCGCAGCTTGGTCTTAGACTTCAACATGAACCGCTGCATCGCTTGTGGTGAATGCATCAATATCTGCAAAGATGTCCAACGCATTGATGCCTTGCAATTCATGAAAAAAGGCGGATTCACCCAGGTCGTGGCTAAAGGTGATCAAGCTTTGGACTGTGAATTCTGCGGTGATTGCTTAGCGGTCTGCCCTGTTGGTGCCATTACCAATAAATTTTCTAAATACGCCTACAAACCATGGCAGCTCAAAAAGACCACCACGACCTGTAATTACTGTGGAGATGGTTGCCAAATATACGTGGAAACCAAAGACACGGAAGTCGTTCGTGTCACCTCCCCGCTCTCCTGGAAAAATAAGTGGGGCGAACGAAGCGATACGGTCAATGGTCATGAGGGAATCTGTGTGCGAGGACGATTTGGGTTTCAATTTATTGATAGTCCCTCACGACTCAAAGAGCCGTTGGTCCGAACCGATGCTGGGCTCCAACCCACACCATGGATCGATGCCTTGGAAACAGCGGCAAGTCGCTTGGGAGCCATCAAAGCCCAACACGGACCTCAAGCTATAGCTGGACTGATCACGGCCCGATGCACGAACGAAGATCTCTATGTCTTCCAGAAATTCATGCGCACAGTAATCGGCACCAACCAGCTGGATAGCAGCGCACGATACGGACATCTAAATTTTGTCCATGCGATGAATCGAGCCATGGGCATTCACCGCATGATGAACACGTCGGAAGAAATCAATAAAGCCAAAGCCTTCCTGATCATCGGGGCGAATATTACAGAAACCAATCCGGTCGCAAGCCTGCGGGTAAAATCCGCCATCAGTTTGTATAAAGCCCAGACCATTGTCGTTGATTCGGTACAAACGAATATGGCCAAGCTCGGATCGCATCCCATCATGGTGAATCCTGGAACAGAAGGTGTCTATATTCAAGGACTCGTCAAATCCGCCATACAGCAGGACTTGATTGATGAGGAAACAACTCAAGCTCATCCTGATGCGCTCGCAGCATTAAAACAAGCGACAGACTCCTATTCGTTGGAAGATGTGTCTCAACAAACGGGTGTCGATATTGAACAAATTCACGAATCTACCAGAATTTTTGCGGAGGCCCCTCGCTCCATCATCATTTGCGGCGAAGGAATTCTCCGACAAACCAATGGCTATCAGCATATGCTGCATTTGATTGATCTGGTCTGGGTGACCGGAAAATTAGGAAAACCAGGATGCGGAATTAACACCTTTACTGAAGAAGCGAATGAACAAGGTGCAATTGATATGGGCGTGGCTCCAGAATTTCTACCTGGGGCTGTGTCTTCTACAGACGCTCAAGTTCGCGACTCGTTTAACCAAGCCTGGAGCACAACGTTACCTGATACCCAAAACGACGCTCATCTGATCGAGATTTTGGATCGCTGCCGAACTGGGGCGATCAAAGCCCTCTATGTTGTAGGGGAAAATCCACTCGAGACATTGCCAGCTTCTTTTAATGTCAAAGAAGCATTGGAAAAATTGGACCTGCTTATTTGTCAGGATCCGTTTCTCACTGAAACCGCAAAGCTGGCTCATGTCGTGTTCCCTGCTTCCACCTTTGCAGAAAAAGACGGGACAGTCACCAATCAAGAAGGGAAGGTACAATACCTTCGTCCTGCCCTCGACTCCCTAGGCGAAAGCACATTGGATTGGCACATCATGGTTGGGATGGCAAACATCCTTGGCGCGCCGATGGCGTATGAAACAACTCAAGACATTCAACAAGAAATCAGGAAAATCCTCCCTGGTTATTACAACTTGGGTCAGGTCCAAAAAGTAGAGACAAATTCTGCTTCGTACTTTTCAAACGGTTATGCACAAGAGGTTGGCCCTCGCTATGCTATGAACGAAAAAGGGAATGCACACCGACCTTTCGGTTTGCGCATGACTCAGCTGATTTACCATTCCGGAAAACTTTCCACTCAAGCCTCAGGCCTGATCGATATTTCACCAAACAAGAAAAATTTGTCGATGGGATCTGAAGATTTAAAAAACCTTGGGCTTACCTCTGGTGAACACATACGCTTAACATCTGACCAAGGCAGCTTGGAAATGACAGTGGCTGAGGACACCTCATTGATGCCAGGAACCTGTACGGTGCCGGAACATTTCAATGACCCTCCCGTGAAGGATCTCATGCCTCACCAAGTCGATTCCATCACGGGTGTGCCCTATTTTAAGTTAACCCACGTCACCATCGAGAAAGCCTAGCGTACAAGAAACGAATATCTAGCCATGACTCAAGAATCACCCATAAAGAAATTTTTCAACGCCGTATTCTTCCTAGAATTTTGGCAAGCAGCGAAGGTGACGTTCAAGCACATGCTGCATCGTCCAATGACCTTCCAATATCCCAGAGAAAAACGGACACTCCCTGATGCCCATCGTGGCGCGTTGTGCCTGTTGCGCTATGAAGATGGGGCAGAACGCTGTGTCGGGTGTGATCTCTGTGAAGCGGCTTGCCCTTCCCGTTGCATTAAAGTCATCAGCGAAGAAGATAAATCACTGCCTCTCCAACGTTACGCAAGCGAATTCTTTATCGATATCACGAAATGTGTGTTCTGCGGATATTGCGTGGAAGCTTGTCCCGTCAACGCGTTAGCGATGACTAAGGTATTTGAATTCTCCACCCATGATAAACGCACGCTCATGTTCGATAAAGATCGTTTATATCAAATTGGCGAACGACATTTGGATGATGCTAAAAAATATCTCTATGCACATAACCAAGAGAAGGAAGGTGAGGATAGTCAGGCCTACCGTTACCACTTTCCTGATTCAATCAAAACTGTCCAGGATCCGTCTCAGACGAACCCATGATGTGGCTTCTTTTCATATACTTTGCCTCGGTATGTGTCGTGGCAGGGGTCTTGACCGTCTCTCTGCGGAATGCGGTTCATTGCGCAATGGCCTTGCTGACCCTCCTTCTTCATATGGCTGGTCTTTTTGTCATGCTGAATGCCGAGTTTTTGGCGATGGTTCAAATTATCGTGTATGCCGGAGCAATTCTCATCCTCTATCTCTTTGTCCTGATGCTGATGAATTTAAAAACGGAAGAGCAGCATCTGCATAAGAAACATACGTATTTGTTTTTTGCAGGCATGGGGCTACTCGCCGAATTGCTCATACTGTTAATGCTGTCGCCCTATGGTGGCACCATAGGAACGGCTACGCCGGAAGTCATTTTAAATACCGGCCCTAGCCACGCAGTAGGTATTACCATGTTCAGCGATTATTTACTTCTCTTCGAAATAGTCGGAATCTTCTTGCTTGGCGCCGTGATTGGAGCCATCGTCTTGGCTAAGACTCCGTCAAAACCAGACAACCGAGAACCGGCCAATACACCGGCATCCTAGGAAATTACGATGATTCCTCTTTCCGCCTATGTTGCCGTGAGCGCCATCCTTTTCATGACAGGATTGGTCGGCGTACTCATCCGACGAAACTTTATTGTCGTTCTGATGAGCGTGGAGATTATGCTGAATGCCGCCAATATTAATTTGGTCGCCTTTTCCCATTATTTGAATTCAATGGCCGGACAAATGTCGGCTTTATTTATTATTGCCGTTGCCGCAGCCGAGGCTGCTGTTGGACTGGCCATTATTATCGTAATCTTCCGTGGGAAGATGGCCACGAATGTGGACCAAATTAATATTTTAAAGTGGTAACGTGTTTGATTTACTAGTTCTGCTGATCCCCCTCTTTCCACTTCTGGCTGTTTTGGCCAACGGGTTCTACGGCTCACGGTATTCCCATGAGTGGGCTGGACGCTTGGCCTACGGTTCGGTCGGGCTCTCCTTTCTCTGTACGCTCGGCGTCTTTGCATCTGTCCTGTCTAATCCCGAACCGCGTGAAGTGATTGCCTGGGCCTGGATTTTTGGAGGCGATCTTTCCATCAATCTCGCCTTCTTAATTGATCCCCTCTCAACCGTCATGTTGCTAGTGGTCACCGGCGTGGGCTTCCTGATCCATGTTTACTCTGTTGGCTACATGCATGGAGAAGAAGGCTTTACTAGATTCTTCACCTATATGAACCTCTTCATGGTGTCCATGCTGTTACTGGTGATGGGCTCGAATTACGTGGTGATGTTTATTGGCTGGGAAGGCGTGGGACTCTGTTCCTATCTATTAATTGGCTATTACTACGAAAAAGTTTCAGCTGGCAAAGCGGCCACGAAAGCCTTTGTGGTCAATCGTATCGGTGATGCCGGATTCTTAATCGCTGTTTTTCTGATCTTTTCCCATTTTGGGTCACTGGATTACAGCGCCGTATTAACTCAAGCTTCATCGCTGTCTACCGAAATGGCCACAGCCATCACAATCTGCTTACTCATTGGAGCTTTCGGGAAATCTGCACAGTTGCCTTTATACACGTGGTTACCAGACGCCATGGAAGGTCCAACACCTGTCAGCGCGCTCATCCATGCCGCGACCATGGTGACAGCCGGTGTGTATATGGTGGTCCGCAATCATGTGTTATTCGATATGGCTCCCATCGCCTTAACCACCGTCGGCATTGTTGGTGGGTTAACGGCCTTATTCGCCGCGACGATTGGCTTGGTACAAAACGATATTAAACGTGTCCTGGCTTACTCAACGGTTAGCCAATTGGGCTATATGTTTCTTGCCTGTGGCGTTGGAGCCTATTCAGCCGCCATTTTCCACCTCGTCACCCATGCATTTTTTAAAGCCCTGTTGTTTTTATCTGCAGGTGCGGTGATTCACTCTCTCAATAACGAACAAGATATTCGAAAAATGGGCGGACTGTACAAAAAAATTCCCATTACCCACGCAGTCTTTCTGATCGGCACCCTTGCGATTGCTGGAATCCCACCCTTGGCGGGCTTTTGGAGCAAAGATGAAATCATGGCTCATGCGTTTGTCCATGGCCATTACGGCTTATACATCATGGCGGCGATCGGCGCGCTCCTGACGAGTTTTTATATGTTCCGGCTGACCTATCTTACCTTCTACGGACAATCCCGAGTTGAGCCTCATGTGGCCAAGCATATTCACGAATCTCCACCCATCATGACCGTCCCACTCATGATCCTCGCAGGACTCGCAGTTGTCGGTGGCTTTCTTGGTGTTCCCCCAGAGCATGGTTGGCTACATAGTTTTTTACATGACGTAGCCACACCTTTAGGGGCCGAACCTCATGCCGTGGACATGAGCACATTACTGAGTTTAATGGGTGTCGCTGTAGGTATTGCCTTAGCGGGTTGGGGGCTGGCGCACTACATGTATTCGATTCGTCCTCAGATGGCGACCGAATGGGCTGAAAAGTCGCCGCAAGTCTACACAACCTTGCTGAATAAATATTATGTGGACGAATTCTATGACCGAATCATCGTCGAACCGTTTAAGAAATTAGGTATGCTCTGGGATTGGGTTGATCGACAGATCATCGACAGATTCGTCAACGGCATTGGCAAAGGAACTGATATCAGCGCAGAAGCGATCACATGGACTGAAAAACACGTGATCTACGCCGGCTTGAATGTGGTTGGGTATGGAAACCACCTATTAGCCTGGTCTTGGCGCAAAATGCAAAGCGGCATGGTCCATCATTATGCCGCAATTTTGATCATTGGCTTGGCCGTGTTAATTCATCTCGTGGTGCTGTGGTATACGGGTGCCAGCTTAGCTGGCACCGATGGATATTGATTGATTCCTATGCAAGAAGAACTATCATTCGGCTTTCCCATTCTGACCTTTCTCACCTTCTTCCCATTATTGGGTGCGTTGGTGGTCTGGGGATTGAAAGACCCTGCACAGATTCGTAAAGCCACGCTCGGTATCGCCAGCATTGAAATGGTGGTAGCAGCCTTGATGCTTATGCTCTTCGTGCCCGACACCGCCGCCATGCAGTTCGCAGAACGGTACGAATGGATCCCTTTCCTTGGCATTAGTTATCACTTGGCCGTCGATGGCATCAGCGTACTCTTTCTGGGGTTAAC
>JAJDBQ010000047.1 GCA_029261255.1 Nitrospirales bacterium | reverse complement strand
AGAATGAACAGAAAACACCATACAAGCACAGCGAGTTGGTCTGCTCTCCTACGGTTCGCGTCCATCCCACCCAATGAAGCCTGCTTGGGCGTCAATGGTTTTGGGTCCTTTTCCCGAAAGAAAAGGACCTCGCCTGCCGGGGCGAAACCCGGCAATATCGAAACGGACTTGGACATTGTTGTTTGCCATAAGATGGATTCCCGATAAAAACTATCAGGAATGGCCACGCAGGAGAGTAATATAAGGAGACAATCAATTCGAAGATTGTATTTTTCTCCTAACACCTTACCCCTTACGCTTCACGAGTGTGTTTGACCACAAAAAATACTTTTGATAGGGTCGTCGAAGATTTTCTAGCCTCCTAATAATACCTTTTCGCTTCCCTGTGGACATTAATCAGTATTTAGACCAACAGCGTCAGCGGGTTGACCAGTATCTGGAGCACAGCCTCCCAGCGTCATTGCGCGATCCCGAAAAACTCTATGAATCAATGCGGTACAGCTTATTAGCTGGCGGTAAACGAGTGCGTCCCATTCTGACAATCGCGGCGGCCCAAGCGTTGGGCTATGACCACGATGCGATGTTGCCTTTTGCCGCCTCTTTAGAGTTTGTTCACACCTATTCATTGGTTCACGACGATCTGCCTGCCATGGATGATGACGATTATCGCCGTGGGCGTCTCACTAATCACAAGGTGTATGGTGATGGAATGGCGATTTTGGCAGGGGATGCATTGCTGACGATGGCCTTTGAATTATGTAGCCAAGACGCGGGCTCTCTTGGCCCTACCGCGAGTCAACAATTACATATCGTTCGGGAATTAGCCTTTGGATCCGGGCATCAAGGCATGGTGGGTGGGCAGGTGATGGATATCCAAGCAGAAAATCAAGAGGTTGAACTGGCTCATCTCCAGATGATCCATTCCCATAAGACAGGGCAATTGATTCGGGCTGCCGTGCGCATTGGTGGCATTATTGGCGGGGCGTCTTCCTCGCAATTGGAATCTCTTACTGGTTATGCCGAAGACATTGGGCTAGCGTTTCAAATTGCAGACGATGTTCTGAATATGGTTGGTACACGTGAGGAACTGGGGAAGGATGCGGGGACGGATGAAAAACGAGGGAAGCAAACCTATCCCTCATTTTTTGGTATTGATGGCTCTAAGAAATTAGGAGAAGACTGTGTTGAGCGTGCAATCACTCGTCTAGAGCCCTTTGATCATCAAGCCGATCCCTTGCGACATCTCGCCTCTTATATCATGCAGAGAAAAAATTAAACTGCTGTTGTGACATCGCGATGGAGAAGGGTCTCTTCAAACGATCGCTTTGAGCCATCTTCATGTGCAAGTCATTGTCTTTCACCTAACATCTTATCTCTTCTGAGCCTGAGCTCTAGGCTATGGTTCCCATGAAAGTTCTCATTACCGGGTCTTCGGGATTTATTGGGGCGGCGGTGACGCGCGCGGTGATTGCCAAAGGCGATGAGGTGCGGGTGTTAGTTCGTGCTGATAGCAATCGAGACAATCTCAATGGTTTGCCGATTGAAATCGTCGAAGGTGACTTACAAGATCCTCATTCTTTGAAAAAAGCCGTCACTGGGTGCCAAGGGCTTTATCATGTCGCAGCACATTATGCGTTGTGGGCTCAAGATCCTTCAACGTTTTACAAAGTGAACGTTGAGGGAACCCAGCACCTCTTTCGTGCTGCAGGAGACGCGGGCGTTGAACGCATTGTCTACACGAGTACCATTGGAGCGATTGGGTTGCCGGCGGATGGAGGGTTAGGTCATGAAGGTCTCTTTCCTTCGGAAGGCCAACTGTCCGGAGATTATAAGCGATCAAAGTTTTTAGCCGAACAAGAAGTGCTCAACATGGCACAAAAGGGATTGCCGGTTGTGATTGTAAATCCCACGGCTCCCGTGGGGGAACGTGATGTGAAGCCCACACCCACGGGGAAAATTATTGTCGATTTTATGAAGGGGCTGATGTTTGCCTATATTGAAACCGGGATGAACCTCATTGATGTTGAAGATGTGGCTTTAGGACATGTGAGGGCTATGGAGCGTGGCAGGATCGGCGAACGATATATTCTTGGGAATCAGAATCTGATGCTACGCGAGATTTGTCAGATGCTGAGTGAATTGACGGGTGTACCTGCTCCCCGTGTTCGATTGCCCTGGAAGTGGATTGTTCCTCTCGCCCATGTGAATACTTGGATCGCCAATCATATTACGCACAAAACGCCTCGCATTCCCTTGGAAGGTGTACGCATGGCCAAATATCGAATGCATTATGACTGTACGAAAGCGCGTAATGAACTTGATCTTCCACAGACATCAGTAGAAACGGCCCTTAAAAAAGCGGTAGGGTGGTTTCACCAGCATGGGTACGCTTAAAGCAGTGAGAAGGTAGAAGTGAGAAGTGAAAAGCGAAAAAAACGGCAAGCGCAGGTTATTTCTTCCTTCGTCCCCTATTTGTCTCCCTTCTACCTTCTCACTTCTCACGTTTTCGGACAGGAACAGGGCGGCATCTCCTAACCCTTTTTTCTCCCTTACAGAGTCAGATCTTGGATTCTCTTTTCCTTCTCGTTAATACAGTCATTCTTCGCCCCTATGTTTTTGTGTTCCTCGCGGTCTCGCTCTTTATTGCTCGACAACTATTAGGGTGGAAGCGAACATTTCGACTTTTTGGTATCACCTGGGCCGTAGCGTTTATTTGTGAATACTCATCAACGCGGATTGGGATTCCGTTTGGGGACTATTTTTATACCGGCTCAACCGAAGGGCAGGAACTGTATATTTCCAATATTCCCTTTATGGATTCCCTCTCGTTTTCATTTCTCTTATTTGCCAGTTACTGTGTCTCCCTTGTTTTTGTGCTTCCGCATGCGAAGATAGCTGAGCAACGAGGTTGGCTATTTGATGCCTCGTTGCGGACTTCTTGGCCTGCCATAGGGCTCACCGTCGTGTTGTTTACATTTTCAGATGTCATTATTGACCCAATCGCCCTACAGGGTGATCGATGGTTTTTGGGGAAAATCTACGGATATCCCCATGAGGCCATCTATTTTGGTATCCCGCTGGCAAACTTTGCTGGCTGGGCCGTGGTCGGCTTTGTGTCGTTATTGTGTTACCGGTGGTTGGAGCGAGGTCCCTATGTCGCTGATGCTGTGCCACGGGAAATCGTTAAACAACAGCTACTTTTAGGGATTGCTTTATATTATGGAGTGCTCGCATTTAATTTAGGCGTCACCTTTTGGATCGGAGAGATCTTCATGGGCATGGTGGGTTGCTTTATCGTTGTTCCACTGACAGCAGCCCTCTTGGTGATCGTGTGGCGAGAAAATACCTTTTTGACCGTTGATGACGTGGTAAAGTGAGATCGCCTTGATGGCAAGAGATTCCAGCCTACTGGTGGCCCTTACTTGAGGCCATGACCAAGAGGTCGGTATGATGTACGTATGAAGGGATTTTTTATTCGATGTGGGATTACGGGATTCGCTGTCTTATTGGCGAGCCAAATTATTCCCGGTATCGAAATCATGAGCTTTGGCTCAGGTGTGGCAGCGGTCGTGATTCTGTCATTTTTGAACGCCATTATACGGCCAATCCTCTACCTCTTGTCGGCGCCATTTATTCTGGTAACCTTGGGCTTTTTCATGGTGTTGATCAATGCCTTTTTACTCTATCTCGTTTCAGGGCTTGTCAAAGGCTTCCTTGTCGCAGGGTTTTGGCCAGCGGTTGGCGGTGCCATTTTGATTAGCATCATCAGTGGTATACTGAATTTATGGGTTTCTGAGAAGGGTACGATTGAAATGGCGCATCGTTCGCCTACCGGTCGAAAAATTCGCCATATTAATTAATGTCGAAAGACGACTGCTTCCCTAAAGAGGGATTCCTGGAAATCAGAGATCATTTTGAGTGAGAAGAATACCTGAGAGCTCATTAAACGCGAAGTTCTTAGTTGTCAAAACATATCAAGTGAAGAGAGAGGAATCGTGTGAATGGCCAATCGTTCTGAAATCCCCTTGCCTTCGAAGCAACAAAGTACCCTCCAAAAGATATTAACATCTGCCGTCAATGAGGTCGGCATGGAGGCGGCGTTGGTTGCCATTATGGCGCATGATAGTGGGCCGCTTATCGAGCAGGTGTCTCGAGGGTTTTCGGCCAGAGAAATTCGTGCCATTCTCCGAGCCTTGTCGCTGGAGGAACTGAAAAGTGTCAGTCCACGCAATGCGACCGAAGGAACCGAGCTCAATAATGTGCTACGTGTGCGGATGGTGACACCTGGGACGAAAGTTGTGCTGGCGCTACCATTGAAATTTGGTGGGCGAGTCTATGGCACCCTGGTTCTAGCTAGGCGAGAGAATGTGGCGCTGACGAAACGAGAAAAAACGACGCTGACGACCAATGTCAACTTTATTACCGGAGAGTTAAAAAAAGCGGGAATGTTTGGTTCCTCCATAGTTTTAGGTAATCCGATCGTCGCGAGTGAACCGATTGAACTTCCTGAGAGTGAAGCCCCTGTGGCCGTGGCTCGAACCTATACGAATGAGCATGTGCAGGAGCGAATTGCCAATATTTTGACAGAAGTGGAGGGGACCTCCTTTGATCGTGGGTGGGTGACCATTTATGACCCGTTGCATGCTTCCTTAGAAGTGCTCGGCGTGCTTGGCACGCAAAAACGCGATCTGAGTCCAGGCCAACCGCTTTCTCTCGATGATTCTGCCTCCGGCTGGTGTGTCCGCCATCGAAAAGCCAGGAGTGATAATAATTTGGCGTCAACTCAAGGTCGATTCCATGATTATAAGCAATTGTTTAAGGATAAATTTACGTCCACGATCGTGGTCCCGTTTTATGTGAGAGGTCGAGTTGCAGGGACTCTCACCTTAGCCTCGAAAACTCCTAACCAGTTTGATCATAATGGGAGTGATTTGAAGACCCTTGAGGCAGTCACGGCAAAACTTCTTGAATTATTTGAAGACCCCTCGTGTCACCTTTCCGTGATGGACCCCGCCCCCATTCAGTCTGAGCAACCGGCTGCCAAAGGCGGGCAAGTTTTACAGACTCCACCTCCAGAAGGCGGGGATGTGCGAAAAGATGAACGACGAGCGGCACTCCACGAGGTGAGTTCGTTTCTGGCCACAGAAATTCGAGAGCCGATCGGGTTTATTCGGGCACAGTTGGAAGAAATTACCACGGACTCTGAATTAGACTTTGATTCCCAATCACGTGTGGAAACTGCCATGCGAGATATGATCAGGATGGAAACGGTCCTCAATGAGATCTTAGACTTTGCCAAGCCATTGGAA
This sequence comes from Nitrospirales bacterium, assembly GCA_029261255.1. Classification (GTDB taxonomy): domain Bacteria; phylum Nitrospirota; class Nitrospiria; order Nitrospirales; family UBA8639; genus Nitrospira_E. The sequence continues at coordinate 667 of JAJDBQ010000047.1, read as the reverse complement.
CTTGATCGAAAAATGTGCCGAGTTCAGGATTTGCTCGATGAGGCGTTTTCCTTAGTTTCCACTGATTTGCGGGTCAATCGAATAGAAGTTATGAAAAAAGTGCCTGCTCGTTTGGCCCAAGTTCGTTGGGATGAGGGGAAAATGCAGAACGTGTTCCTGTGTATTTTTAAGAATGCCATTGAAGCCATGTCGCCCGGTGGTCATTTGCGGGTCGAAGTCATGTTAACTCGAGCACGAAAGCCAGAGCTCCAAATTGTGATCGCCAACGACGGGGTCCCGATTCCGGCTGAGCTTGTGGGCAAAGTGTTTGAACCATACTTCACGACCAAACGGTCGGGGACAGGATTGGGCCTAGCCACAGTAAAAAAAGTCGTAGAAGAACATCAAGGGCAAATTAGTCTAGAGAGTGAGCCCTATAAGGGAACCACACTGACCATTTTGATGCCGGCTCCAAAGCCCAGGACTCCTTATCGCCCTCGTCGGCCGGTTCGCCGACCGAGTGCTGCTGAGTCATAAAAAGGCAAAATTGAGATTCTTAAGCAATTATGTCTAGAGGCTTGACACCACCGTCCATTCTGCCTAAGATTCCGCTCTTCCATTGAAATTTGAAGATCACATGAATACATTGTGACCATTTTCTATTGTTAACCCGTTATAACTAACAAAG
>JAJDBQ010000046.1 GCA_029261255.1 Nitrospirales bacterium | reverse complement strand
ACTAAAGAATAAAAAATGGCGGAGAGGGAGGGATTCGAACCCTCGGTAGGTTTGACCCTACGCCGGTTTAGCAAACCGGTGCCTTCGGCCACTCGGCCACCTCTCCGCGCGATATTTATCTAGTTATTTCAAGGAGTTATGAATTTGTGGCTCGTTATGATATCAGACCTAACGTAAAGCAATATTTTAACCAAAAAAATATGCAAAAGATACAAGTCTTTAAAATCTCTTTGCTTAGTTATGAAAAAAATACACGACTGAAATTCTTGCAGGTGTTTGTAGATCGTGTGAATTATGGAATAGATAAATGGATTCTGTTTCTACAATCAGTTGCTGCGCGACCTGGAGTGAAAGGTGGTGTTTTCGCTGAGTAGTAGATTCACGCCATTTTTTGACTATCTATCTTTCATTTATATATTCAAGGATAACTTTAGGATTTTGGCGAGCCTCATGCATGCTCGTCCTTTCTTGTTGTATTGAAAGCTCCGTCTGTTATGGCCTTCTTCTAACAGGTTCAAATTCTTGGTCACACATAAGGATTGAATCTGAGTGTCGATTCGGTGGATTTATCGCCCCTCAATTTGTCGAGCGCTGAAACTAATCCCTTGATTGATTTGTGTGCGTAGTCTTGATTGCTTTGGATGTCTCAAGTTGCCCTTAGAGTCTTCTGTTCGTCAGTAGATTCTGGGGCTTCAATGGAAATAAGGCATATAGTCCATAGATACATGGACAAGGGAAATAATAAGAACCTGATGCTGGCTGAGCCTATTCACTTGACGGTAAGGGCTGCCAGTAATACCAAGGGATATGAGTCCATTCGGTAGGAGGCCCATGAAAAGGCAACAAGCTGAATCTTCCAAATCTGTTGATCAATGATTTGGTCTCTGTTGAATAGTGCTAAGAGGCCTGAGTAGTGCGTTCGTACACAACGGGCACTGAGCGAATACGCACGGTTGTTGAATATTTACTTTAATTATTGCGCTAGAAACAAAATGAATTATGTATATTCCTTTATTGATTCAACGAGTTATCATGAAATGTGACATTACTTCTAATAACATTAAAAAAGGAATGCGCCTTGCTAGATACCAAGAGTAATGAGCGAGGTGAAACTTGAATCCTATTGTTGATCTTATTGTTATCCTGGCGATTGTCGCTATGGTTCTCGTGAATCTGTCTTCCTTAAGGGATTCAGGGACAACCGCTTCATTTTGGACGAGGCTAAGCGAGAAAATGAGTACCTTCAACCTGCCCGGTAATCGCTCAGCCGTTCCATTACCCTCCGGACCAGTACAACCCTCTCAGCGCCAATCCTAGCAAGTCTCAAAAGGATGAATTGTGGCTAGCAGGATTCTCTATTTCTCTGATTGTTCCCTGTTAAGTGCAATGGGGTATTCCTCACTCATCGACGGTTTCTCTTGTATTTCTTTGGCCTTTTCCGCACATCGGGATGATCCTTTCACTTGTCTGGTTCCTCGTTTCTGATGGAACGTCATCTTCCATCTTCCTGCCACCTCTGAATTTCTAGCGAAACGATTTATGTCTTTCTCCATTCAAGGATTAGCAGTTGTTTGTTCGGAAGAGACAGATGTTCAATCACTTGCTGGAAGAGACTCTTCACGATCATGACATCTCTTACTGATCAGCCTGCTTTCAATTTGAAGTCTGTCAAGGGCGATGTGTTAGGGGGGCTGACGGCGGGTATCGTTACGCTCCCTTTGGCTTTGGCCTTTGGTCTTCAGTCTGGGCTTGGAGCTGTGTCTGGTCTCTATTGTGCGATCTTCCTTGGAGCTGCGGCTATTGTGTTTGGGGGCACGCATACCCTCATTAGTACGCCTACGGGGCCCATGACTGTCGTCGCAGCCTTGACCATTGCCCAAGCCATCGCGATGGCTGGGAGCTTAGAGCTTGCTTTAGGTACGATCTTCGCTATTTTTCTTTTAGCCGGTGCCGTGCAAATTGTATTCGGCCTTCTGAAATTTGGAGGGAATGTTAAATATATTCCCTATCCCGTGTTGTCAGGTTTCATGACTGGCATTGGCATTATCCTTATCTTGTTTCAACTCTATCCGTTGGTAGGTCTCTCTTCTCCCTCCAACATTATTGATGGCATAACCGGATGGCTCCAAGCCTTCCATGACATGAACGTTCAAGCGTTCGCTCTCGGAGCCTTAACCTTGTTCATTCTGTATCTGACTCCGAAGCTCACAACGACTATTCCGGCGACGCTCCTGGCGCTGTTGGTGGGAACATTGGTGTGCATCTTTGCCGAACTGTCGGTCCCGCTCATTGGTGAAGTCGCTCAAGGTTTACCCTCTCTTCAACTTGAAGCACTCTGGAATCTCGATGTGTCTCAACCATGGTTTATTCTCAGTGCGGCTCTGACCCTGGGCGCTTTAGGATGTATCGATACCTTACTCACTGCGGTCATCGTCGACAAAATTACAGAAACCAAGCACCGCAGCGATCGCGAACTCATTGGGCAGGGTCTGGGCAATATGGTTTCAGGCCTCTTTGGTGGATTGCCCGGTGCGGGGACTACGATGTCCTCCATTGTAAATGTGAAGGCGGGAGGGCGGACACGTCTGGCCGGAGTTTTATCGAGTTTGTTTTTATTGGCGGTCTTATTAGGCTTGGGATCATATGTCCAATATGTCCCCATCCCCGTTTTGGCTGCCATTCTCATCACAGTGGGCCTCGACATCATTGATTACCAAGGGCTGAAAGAAATAATGAAAGTGGATCGGGCGGAGGGTGCGATTCTTCTTATTGTCTTAGTCATGACAGTGTTTGTGGATTTGATCACGGCTGTTGGAACCGGGATGACTCTATCAGTCTTTATTTTCATGAAGAAAATGGGATCGATCGGGGAAGAAAAAATTGCGCTCTTTCCTCTCCGGTCATTGAAAGTCAGAAAACCGTGTGACCTCCGGGAAGAATTCATCTTACCGCAGGATTCATTAGATCATGTTTACATCAAAACATTTTCAGGGCCTGTCTTTTTTGGGTTTTCTCAATACTTAATCGATGATCTCAAGCAACTCCCAGATGTGAAGACCCTTGTTTTTGAAATGAATAGGGTGCCCTATATCGATCAATCCGCAGCGCATGCATTAGAACTGGTTTTTGATTTCATGCGTAAACGAGGGATTCAGGTGTTACTGGCTAATTTGAATAGCCAACCGATTCACATGCTTCGGGCTGTCGGTTTGGTGCCAGGTCTCGTTCCTGAGCACCATATCTTTGAAGATATCTTCGATTGTGTGCAGTGGCTTGAAGAAGATTTTGTTAATCAGCCCTCTACGCAAGATTCACGCATTAATTCTCGTTCGATTTCACAAGACATTCATACTTCATTTGAACCCATTAAGAATCCATTATCTTGAAATAGTAGGAGTACATTCTTTTTATCATGAATACCAATCCTATATCCCCTCAATCGACTTTTCAGAAAACGACCCTTATCTATGTCATAGGGATGGTTGTCTGTGCTCTGACCATTTCCGTTATTGATGGGATGTTGCCTCGAGGTGTGTCTATGGGCGAAGCCTATGCGATCTTGGTACTCCTTGGACTTATGGCGAAAGACAAGCGGTTGGTTGTTGGTGGGGCTATCGCCGGCACTATTCTGACCTTGGAAGGGTTCTATATCTCTGAGCCCGGAGTCGCCCTATGGATCGTTGAGATAAACCGTGCCTTGGCAATTCTAGTCATCTGGCTGATCGCTGTGCTTGCCCTAGCTCAACTGAGGTTTCTTGATGACCAGCAAGAATCAGAAAAAATGAAACGTGCTTATGAGCAATTACAACAAGAAACCTCCTTCCTTCAATTGAATCAAGAGATTGCGATTTTATCGAATACCAATGATCCGGTCGAAGATGCGTTGAAACAAGCCATGCAGAAAATATGTGATCATACCGGTTGGCCGGTGGCTCATTTGTATCTTCGGGATGGGGATGCAGACACATTAAGCCCCAGTAAAATATGGATTTTGAAGGATTGGACACATTTCGATGCCTTCCGCCAAGTGACAGAATCTAGTAAATTTGTGCCGGGTGAGGGGTTGCCTGGGCGAGTGCTGGCAAGCTCTCAAGCGGCCTGGATTCGTGATGTCACGAAGGATTCTAATTTTCCTCGTGCAAAAATCGCCGAACAAATTGGTGTGAAGGCTGGGTTTGCCTTTCCAATTCTTATTGGGCCGAAGGTCGTGGCCGTGATGGAATTTTTTGCTGAAGATGCTATTGAGCTTGATGCCAAACTCTTACATGTGATGGAAAGTATTGGCTACCTCTTGGGTCGAATTTTTGAACGAGATCATGCTGGATTAAAAAGGGGAGAATATGAAGACCATCTTCGGCGACTGTACGGGAGGATGAAAGCCGTACGTGAACTGGAGAACGGGTCTGGTGTGCCGCAACGAACTGCGGAAGGGATTCATGAAGAATTACGTTAGAGCACACTCAACATCTCAATTGGGGGAGAGATTGATTCTCTCCTTATCATGACTTTGAGGTGTTCGGTCAACAAAGGTTAGGCAGGTTCAAAATGCGGCGCCACAACGGCAGAATGATTGGTCGATGCTATCGCTGCATGTATTGAAGGCAGATGAGGTTGGGATATGCTGACTTAGAATTATGAAGCAGCAGATTTCCCCATTTCCTCCCTGACAAATGCGAGAATTTGTTCGGTATCTTCTACAATCCCATCTGTGACGTTGAGCCCTAAGGCTTTATCTTCGTCGTCTAGTGTGTCCACCAAGCCTCGATTCTGAAGGAGGTTTAGGTCCCAAAAGACGATGCCATGGCTGAATCGTTGCCCGTTAATATCGGCCATCACATTAATATTATCTCCATGTTCAGTTGGTGTACTCAAAAAAGAGAGTTTGACCTTGTCCTGTTTGGCTTGTTCAATAAATTCGATAAAGACCTTAATTCGTTCTAAGCTATTCGGGTCAATTTCCATGGAAAGCAATCTTTCTAATCTACGTTATCTGAATGAACAAAAATAATTGGAGCGGGAGTCGCTGTTCGAGCAGCTAGGCTGTCCCTTGGGGCCGAGATGGGGGAAGATCCCCTTGATTCTTTTTTTCTGCACGGGCTGCGATATTTTCCATGAGGCCTGCAAATTTTTTGTATTGCGGATGGTCTGGAGCCAATGGTTTGCCGTCCTCGTCGCACATCAGTTCCTGCATGCCTTCTAAAATTTCGCTCATTTCCGGGAAGAATTCCCCATCTGCTTTTTTACGTCCCATGTCGTGGCTCCTTTATGTATGAAATAATTATTGAGTGCAATGAATCGGTTATGATTTCTTGTCTTGGTCAAGAATACTTTGAATGACAATTTTCAAATTCTCAAAGTTGAGATTTTTGATGCCGATGTTGCCATCGAGAACGACGGTGGGCGTATGTGTGAGTTTGATGCGCTCGCCCCATTCTTTTCCTTTTCCAAGGGTTTGAAAAGGTTTTCCGCTGGCCAGGCCCGCTTCAAATTCTGTGGCGTCCAACCCCACTTCTTTGAGGATTAACGATCGCATAGTTTTATCAAACATCTGAATGTCTTTATCGTGAATGGATTGAAAGAGTATTTCTTTCATTTTCTGGCCTTTGCCCATAGTCACGGCTTGATTATACATTTCAAAGACGGTAGGCAATTTTCCTGGTATCACAGGGAATCCGATCATGCGTGCTTCTAATTGATCGCCAAATTCTTTTTGGAGCTTTGTGACCACGACCCGTTCAAACATGTGGCAATGGCCACAATAGAAATCAGCGAATTCCAATAAGATCACCTTTCCTGACTCGTGCAGGGAGGGTTCACCTTCCATCATTTCATATTCACCTTGGAGGGCACTGAAGGCAACCGTGGACCAACCAAACAGGCAAAACATGAGTGTGAGGCTGAGTGCAAGTTTTGACGACATATTCTGTGCGTTCATACTGATCCTTTCAGGAAGTTACGTGTCATGTAATATGTTTGTTTCGTTGGCCGGGTCATCGAGATCGGCCAATTTAGGTGGCTTTTCAATATTTGCATCAATACCAGCTTGAGATAAAAAGATTGCAGGCAAGGATTGGTTTTTGAGTATTTCAACATGTGAGGTCTTAATTTTTTCTTCATCCTGGTCAAGGTCCAGTCTGTCTACTGCGCTCAGTGCGGCCACTGCTTCGAGCCCAGCCCAATTTACTGCGGCTTCGTTGCCGGATTCTGCGTCTTTTATGCCCTGTAGAAAACCTGTTTCAACATTTTTGTAATAATCTTCATACGGGTAGGTGTCATAGCTGAATACATCAAATTGATTTTTTATCTCATCTTTAATCTGTTGCTGTATTCCCTTGTCTCGTGCCCATGAAACCGCAGCTCCATCGCTGAAGCCTTGCAACCGTATTGGTTCACCTGTTGTAAATGTGAATGTGCCAATTGTTTTCATGGTAGTTGAAAGATTGGCTCTCGAATCAAGCACGCGTGTTACGGTAACATGCCTCATTCTTATCCGCTTCTCGCAATTCAATATCATATCAGACTAGACCTAGTCTGCTTCAAGGTTAAATCTGATTGGAATGAGTTTTGTGAGGCATTTTCTTGCTATTTTTTAGGTTTTGCAATATTGGGGCTGTTGAGTACTTCTCAAAGACAGCTCGTACATGCTGCAGGAAATTGTGTTGTCAGCAACTGACGGGAATGGTCAAAAAAGTCACCCAGCAAGGCCACAGCTGTTTTGGCGCGCGGAGCGTACTTCCAGTACGTGAGCACGACAAAAGGGCGAGAACGCCGCTGGTGGCTTTTTTCAACATTCCCATATTGACAGGTTCATGAAATTCAAGGAGGGGCTGTGATGAAGATCGTTCAGTTGAAGGATTACCAGACATTTGCAGAAGAGAAAATGAAAAAACTTAATGTGTTTGAAACGCGAAGATTTTTTTGCGATGTGTATTGTTTTGAGCCCGGCCAAGCTCAGAAAGCGCATGCCCATGAGGATCAGGATAAACTCTATTTTGTGGTAGAAGGGCAGGGGACTTTTCAGGTTGGGACGGAAAGTCAGGTATTAGGAGAGGGGCAGGGGACGATGGCTCCAGCTGGGGAGGAACATGGAGTGGTTAATCATACGAAGGAGCGGCTTCGGGTGTTGGTATTTATGGCACCCAATCCTGGATGATATTGATTTTCGTAGGTAGAAAATTGGACTAGGAAACGATGAAGCGAGGGGTGGTGGCCAATGGCCTCACCCCTCGCTTGATGACAGGAGAAGAAGTTATTGAGGGCTCATCTCATTGAACGTCGAGGGATCGTTATCTCCCGATACAGTGAGAATGCCGACGGCTCCTTTGGCCACTCGGAAGATACTATGGTCGACTAACAGATAGGCGCCTGGGACATCGACTTTGAATTCCACAATCGCCGCGCCTGCTGAAGGTATCAGCGTCGTTTGCACGTTTTTGTTGACCGTTCCACCGATCGCACCTTCTACATAGACTCGATCAAAAATTTCACCGATGATGTGAAATGATGAAGTACCATTTGGACCAATGTTGCCCACAAAGAGTCTGACTGTTTCTCCGGTTTTGGCCGTCAGTTCTTCTCCCATAAGCGCTCCGGCTTTGCCGTTAAACACCACATGGTCTGGGTGTTCACCCAAGCCTTTTTCCATGGATAATTCCATGACGCCCTTGTCCTTGCTGGGCATCGTGTAGAATTCGCTCTCCATAATCGCATATTCATGATCTACCGCTGGGAGGCCTTCTTTTGGATCGACGAGAATCAATCCATACATGCCATTGGCGATATGGGCCGGAATGTTTGGCACAGGTGAAGCACAATGGTAGATATATAACCCAGGTGCTAAGGCCTTAAATGAAAAGGTGCCTTCCTGTCCAGGAGCCGCTAAATTCGCACCGGCACCTCCGCCTGGCCCATTGACTGCGTGCAAGTCCATATTGTGTGGGAATTTACTATCTTTGTGATTTTTTAAGTGCAGTTCAACTGTGTCGCCTTGACGGACTCGAATCATGGGACCAGGCACGGTCCCATTAAAACTCCAAAATTTATATTGCACTCCATCGGCTAAGGTCCCAACATATTCTTTGGCTTCAACATTGACGACGACTTTGGCTGGCCCTTTTCTCGTAATGGGTGCTGGTACTTTCGGTAAGGTTGTGAGCTTTGCTTCAACTGTTGGCATATCCATCGCCAATGCCGTCGTTGCGAGACCCGCAAGAGTCAGGGCCATGCATGATGCGGCTACGACTAGCCGCGTTGATGTGATTCGAATATTTGTGGTCATGAATCGTGTACTCCTTCTCCGTGATAACTGCAGTGAGAAAATCTATTGTGCTTCATGGCGGGTAATCATAGAGGAATCCTCTGAAGAAACAATGATATAGATCATTAATTGGAGAAAAAATGCAGATCCTGTTCTCTGAAAGGACGCGAGAGGAGTGGGGGGGCAAGGCTGGGTTACGGTAGCGCGTGAGGAGCCATTTCTTGGAGATGAGGGAGGTTGAGGATATGGAGTTGTTTTCCGTGTCCGGCGATGAGATGTTCTTTTTTGAATCGACTGAGGATGCGGCTGGTGGTTTCTTTGGTCAATCCGGCCATGTCTGCTAAGTCTTGGTGGGTGAGTCGAACGGAAATACGCAGGCCCTTCGTTTCTTGAATGCCCGAGCGATCGGCCAAGTTAACAAGGATGGCGGCCAGGCGTTGCTCGGCGCGATCTAAGGCAAAGGCTTTGGCATTATCCTGGGATTCTCGAAGTCTGAGGCTGAGGTAATTAATAATGCTCACCGCGGCGGCTGGATTTTTTTGAATGACCTCGAGCATCGCGTTTCGGTGAATTTTTATGACAGTTCCGTCTCCCATGGATTGCGCGCATCCTGGATGGGAGTCCCCTGAAAAGGCTGAGGCCTCACAACAAAAGAGATCGCCGGGCATGAGGACTTTGAGCGTGACTTCACGCCCTTCCGGTGTCGACTTCACGCATTTCACATTGCCTTGTTGCACGATGTGGAACCAGTCGGCCGGATCACCTTCTCGAAAGATGAATTCTCCTTTTTGAATGGGTACTTCTACGGCATGCTTGGCCAATTCCTGTCGGTCGGTTTCGGAAAGGCAAGCAAACAGCGGAAGCGAATCAATGCTGGATTGTGAAGCCATTGCAGGACGCTAGAGTTAAAGTATTTGTTTAACTTTTTCAATGATCGCCCGTGCGCTAATGCCATAATGGTCGAGCAATTGGGCTGGCTTTCCGCTATGGGCTATTTCTTTGATCCCCATTTTATGGAGGCGCACGCCTTCCGTGGAGAGTGCACTCAGGACCGCATCACCAAGTCCGCCATGGAGATAGTGATCTTCAACCGTCAACACGAGGTTGTTGGTGGCTTTTGCAGATTCCTTTAACGTGGCTCCATCGATCGGGGCAATGCTGTAGAGATCAATGATGCGGGTGGCAATGCCCGCTTTTTGTAATTCCTCGTGGGCTTTCAGGGCTTCAAAGAGGGTGACGCCAGCTGCGACGATCGTCAGTTGGTCCTTGTCACTTTTACGCAGGACCTTGGATCCGCCAATCGTGAACGTCTCATTCGCGTCGTAGAGAATTGGCGTTTTGGGTCGTCCGGTTCGCATATACGCCATGCCTTTGTGGTTGGCCATGGACTCCACAAGCCGATATGCACATGTGGCGTCTGAAGGATACAGCACCACCACGCCAGGCTGAGCGGCCATGATCGCCAAATCTTCTAGCCCCATTTGCGACGGCCCATCTTCGCCGATACTGACACCTACATGAGAACCCATGAGCTTGATGTTGGATTGGCTGATGGCCGCCATGCGAATGAAGTCATAGGCGCGCGTGAAAAAGGCGGCGAATGTCGCGGCAAAGGGGATCTTGCCACAGGCTCCCAGGCCGGCAGCGGCACCAACCATATTTTGTTCGGCGATGAAGTTCTCAAAAAATCGATCAGGAAAGCGCTTCCCAAATTTATCTGTGTAGGTAGAATTTTTGACGTCAGCATCTAGTCCAACGACTAATGGATTGACTTCACCCAGCTGAGCTAATGCTTCACCAAAGGCTTCGCGAGTCGCCACGGAATCGTTCGGTCCGTATGTTGGGGCTGGAAGTGGCTTTGCTGATCCATTCGCGCGCTGCACTGCAATTGGTGGCGCAATGGGAAGAGCAGGGGCGGGTGAGGTCAGTGACTGGTTTAATAAGGCAATCACTTCATCGGCCTGTTCTGCGCTCAAGGGTTTTCCGTGCCAGGATGGATGATCTTCAGCAAATGGGATCCCTTTGCCTTTAAATGTTTTGGCTAAAATCATGGTTGGGCGCTGTGCCGTCTGACTGGCTTCTGCAAATGCGCTCAGCAATTCGGCATGGTTGTGTCCATCAACGCAGATGGTATGCCATCCAAATCCTTCCCAGCGGGCTTTGTACGCTTCCATATTATGTTCCAACATCGTGGGGTCTGATTGCCCCAGTCGATTGATGTCGATAATCGCGCAGAGGTTATCTAGTTGTGATTGGCGGGCCACATCGGCAGCTTCCCAGACTGAGCCTTCTACCGATTCTCCGTCGCCGAGTATGACATAGGTTCGAGCGGAAGTTTTATCAAGGTATTTATTATTGAGAGCAATGCCGATGCCGACAGAAAGGCCTTGTCCGAGTGAGCCTGTGGCCATATCTACAAATGACAGGCGTGGCGTGGGATGCCCTTCCAGGTCGGATTCTAATGTGCGAAGTTCAAGCAACTCTTTAGGTTTAAAAAGCCCGGCTTCAGCCCATGCGGCGTACAGCAGGGGAGCGGCATGGCCTTTCGAGAGGACAAAACGATCATTATCCGGGTTGCGAGGATTCTTGGGGTCGTATCGCATCACGGAAAAGAAGAGCGTTGCGACAATATCAGCCGCCGAGCAACAACTGGTTGGGTGGCCATTTCCGGCTTGGGTGGTGGCGCGAATACTATGAATACGAAGTTGATCGGCCTTTTGACGAAGCTGTTCTGGTAATTGGGCGGCTCCAATAGTGGTCACAAACGACTCCTTTTTTTTCTGAGTTTGGGGAAACAATAGAGGTTGAGTGAGAAGGTAACAAACCCCTCTATCCAGGTCAATTTACAGCAGATTTGTGCGGGATTATTAAGAAGTGCTGAAAGGTTTCAGCTGAGTATGCATCAAAGGTCTAACTAGAATGAACAAACGATCAAAAAATCGGTGTTTCCATGGAACCCTCTGCAAAAGGCAGCTGCATTGAGGGTCTTGGGCTCTCAGAGCGTTTTTTGAAGCGTACTTCTTGTCTCGATCCCTCTTGTGCTTGTTCCTTGCTTCCCTCTTGGCGGCTCGTCAGTGCCGCTTATGTGAGTCTCACTTGGTTAGCCTGCCGCGAGTAGCTCTCGCCGACAGAAGAACACATTCGAGAGGGGACAGAGCCTGGCAAGCTGCGCCGCGTTTTTGGCCAAGCTTTTATACCGGAGCTTTCGATGTCCCCACAGATGCTTAATTACTCGGAAGGGATTTTCCACCTTGGTCCGAATCCCGGCGATTGCGTTTCTTTTGAGACGAGGACAGGGGATGATTGCGGTACCCGCGGTCCGAGAGCCCATAATAGAAGCCGCCTGTCGAGTTTGGCGTTTGTCCGCTTGCTTGGCATACGCGCTGTCGCCAAACAGCGCCTGTTCGTTGCCATGCTGGAACCCCTCCAGCATCTGCCCGTCATGCACCTTGGCTTTGGTAATTTCAGTCGAATGAATAATCGGTTGCCCTTGTGTTTGTACGCCTATATGCCCTTTCGCACCGAAATGCCATCTGTTGTTCTTGCGCGTCGAACTCATCTTCGGGTCTCTTGTTTTGCGAATGTTCTGCTTACTCACTGGTGCCGCTAACAAGGTCGCATCCACAATGGTCCTGTTTTGAGCACGAGCTCGTCGGAATCTGAGTGAGCATTCACGGCGTCCAAGATCTGTTGGGACAGTTCATGCTTTTCCAAGAGATGACGAAACGGGCAGATGCTGTTCTCATTTGGAATCACCCCGGCAAAACAGTCAAACCCCAGAAAGGTCTGAAAACTGAACCGATCATACAGGGATTCTTTCATCAACGGATCACTCAAATTATGCCACAGTTGGAGAAAATGAATGCGCAGCATCACCCGAAACTCATGGGGCCGACGCCCGCCAGTGCTCTTATAATACGGCTGAATAACCTTTTCCAACTGCTGCCATGGCACGACCTGATCCATCTAGTTGAGAAATCGTTCAATCCGCAAAGGCTTCGTTTTTATCTAGTACCTCATCGTGGTTTGCATGCGGCCTATTCTACAGCATCCCGGTACTTTTGCAGAGGGTTCTATATTACATCCTATTCAAATCCAACCTTTACCGATGGAATCTGTCCGGAATGTACCGTCGTCACTCTGAAAAATTTAAAATGAGAGATGTAACAACCGAACAGGCTCCAGTAACTCCCACCCTTCCTACCTACCATCCTTTGCCTGTTGGGCAATTTTGATATGATTGTGAGCGCACTTCGTCGCATTGAGAAGATAGTCTGTCTGAGTCACCCATTGTTATTGTAAAGCTACACCTCTTTTCCGTTTTCATTTTCTTCCCATAGAGTTATGGGAAATTTCTTAATTGAACTAAGCCGCTAATTAGAGTTGTCACTCTCCTATCCGAATGGCAACTCATCGGTTGAGAATTTGAATTTTTTCTCTTCTTCACCCATACGAAGCTTGGAACCTGTTTTGGTAGAACCTTTAAATGCGACGATGATATAAGTATTATCGAGAGGCTGCTGATAGATGAATCTTACAAGGCAGGATGCCGCGTGGGATGGGGGTGTACAATTTCCTATGTCGGACATGACATAGCGAGAAAAGGACGCGGATTTACTTGGCTTTTTGCATCATTCTCTTTCATTCGATGAATCTAACCACATATTCGATATTTCAAAGGCCAAGCTTTTTTTTTCGATAACGAAGTGTGCTGGGATTTAAACCTAATTGTTTTGCGGCACCAAGTCGTCCCTCAATCTGACCTTCGCAGGACTCTAATGCTTGTCGAATTCGAAACTCCTCTAGATCTTTTAATTTATGAGGCAATAACTTCTTGGAAGATTCGAGATGAGGTAATGATGACTCTTCAATAATTAAATCATACGAAGATGAAGATGAAAGGATCATGGCGCGTTCCATAACATTTTTCAGCTCACGAATGTTCCCGGGCCAATGATAATTCACCAATCTCTCAAGAGACGCCGCATCAATGTTCTGGCAAGGACGTTTAAATTGGTGACGATTTTTTTCCATAAAATGTCGGGCTAGTAAAGGAATGTCCTGAGGGCGCTCCCGTAGCGGAGGCACCTCTATAGGAAAAACATTCAGGCGAAAGAATAGATCGGACCGAAATTGTCCGCTTTCAATGCTAGCTGAAAGGTCTGAATTGGTGGCTGCAACAACTCGTACATCTGCTATCAATCCTTTAGTACTGCCCACTCGTTCAACGACCCCATCCTGGAGTACGCGCAATAATTTGGCTTGAGCTTCAAGAGGCATTTCCCCAATTTCATCTAAAAACAAGGTCCCACCATGGGCCAGTTCAAATTTTCCTGGTCTAAGCTGCTCCGCGCCGGTAAACGCTCCTTTTTCATGTCCGAACAATTCACTTTCAACCAGTCCAGATGGCAAGGACGCACAATTCACTCGAATAAAAGGCTTATCACTTCTTGGACTATGTTCATGGATAAACCGTGCCAACAATTCCTTTCCTGTCCCAGTCTCTCCAGTGATAAGAACAGAGGAATTCGTTGGAGCTACCGCTTTAGCTAAATCCAAAATCACTCTGATCTTCTGACTTTTTCCGACCATGGCACCAAAATCATGTGATATTTTTATATCTTCGAGTAAATAGAGATTTTCACGAGTAAGCTGATTTCGTAAGCGACGAATTTCCTCATAGGCTCGAACATGATCAACCGCTGACGCAATTTGTTTAGCAATTTGCTCTAAAAATTTTACGTCTTCAGGGTCAGGATCTCCAGACTCGATACTGCCAATATTCAGAGAACCCAGACAATCCTCTCCTACCAAGAGCGGAAGATTGATCATTCGCCCAAGCCCTTCTTCCTGATAATACTTATCTTCCAAGAACATTGGTTCTTTTTGAATATGCGGCCGAACATGCATAGTCCGATGTTCAAAAACCCACCCAAGCGCACTGCCTTTACGAGGAATCACGACATTACATTTGAGACGCACAATAGGCATGCTGGTCTCAAGCGCATAAAACAGAAAAGCATCAATGTCGGAATGATACAGGGTAATTCCGACGCGTTCCCAGGAAACAATTTGCTTAATATGCCCAGCAATCGCTTTCAAAAGATTCTCAATGTCTTGCTGGAAATTGAGAACACGTAAAACCTCTAACAGGGTGTGGTACAGGATTTCTGTATGCGAATGAATTTTTTGATCAGAGGGGCGGGGAATATTCAAGATTGGTTACTCCTTCTTAGCAACACAACCCAATGCGTCCGTAAGTCGAGTGCTGGGTTAGCCTCTAAGTAAATCTAATCCCAACAAGAACAGCACCTTTTTGAATTTATTCTTTTCGTTTTCTAAATCCTACGATTGTTCTTAATTTATGGGATAATTAAACGAAATTTCATGATGTTAATAGAATTGCCCTTCATTTTTCAATGCCGTTCCTTACATTGAAAAAATCACTATTAGAATAGGACTTCATAAATGGTCTCAATGTGTGGAAATATATCTTAATGACTGTTTGAAATCGAACTAATTGTCATTGGGTCAGACCCAATATGGTTTAAAGAAAAAAAAGCAGGGGGCGACAGCTGTCGCCCCCTGCTTTTTTTTCTTTAAACCATATTGGGTCTGACCCAATGACAATTAGTTCGATTTCAAACAGTCATTAAGATATATTTCCACACATTGAGACCATTTATGAAGTCCTATTCTAATAGTGATTTTTTCAATGTAAGGAACGGCATTGAAAAATGAAGGGCAATTCTATTAACATCATGAAATTTCGTTTAATTATCCCATAAATTAAGAACAATCGTAGGATTTAGAAAACGAAAAGAATAAATTCAAAAAGGTGCTGTTCTTGTTGGGATTAGATTTACTTAGAGGCTAACCCAGCACTCGACTTACGGACGCATTGGGTTGTGTTGCTAAGAAGGAGTAACCAATCTTGAATATTCCCCGCCCCTCTGATCAAAAAATTCATTCGCATACAGAAATCCTGTACCACACCCTGTTAGAGGTTTTACGTGTTCTCAATTTCCAGCAAGACATTGAGAATCTTTTGAAAGCGATTGCTGGGCATATTAAGCAAATTGTTTCCTGGGAACGCGTCGGAATTACCCTGTATCATTCCGACATTGATGCTTTTCTGTTTTATGCGCTTGAGACCAGCATGCCTATTGTGCGTCTCAAATGTAATGTCGTGATTCCTCGTAAAGGCAGTGCGCTTGGGTGGGTTTTTGAACATCGGACTATGCATGTTCGGCCGCATATTCAAAAAGAACCAATGTTCTTGGAAGATAAGTATTATCAGGAAGAAGGGCTTGGGCGAATGATCAATCTTCCGCTCTTGGTAGGAGAGGATTGTCTGGGTTCTCTGAATATTGGCAGTATCGAGTCTGGAGATCCTGACCCTGAAGACGTAAAATTTTTAGAGCAAATTGCTAAACAAATTGCGTCAGCGGTTGATCATGTTCGAGCCTATGAGGAAATTCGTCGCTTACGAAATCAGCTTACTCGTGAAAATCTCTATTTACTCGAAGATATAAAAATATCACATGATTTTGGTGCCATGGTCGGAAAAAGTCAGAAGATCAGAGTGATTTTGGATTTAGCTAAAGCGGTAGCTCCAACGAATTCCTCTGTTCTTATCACTGGAGAGACTGGGACAGGAAAGGAATTGTTGGCACGGTTTATCCATGAACATAGTCCAAGAAGTGATAAGCCTTTTATTCGAGTGAATTGTGCGTCCTTGCCATCTGGACTGGTTGAAAGTGAATTGTTCGGACATGAAAAAGGAGCGTTTACCGGCGCGGAGCAGCTTAGACCAGGAAAATTTGAACTGGCCCATGGTGGGACCTTGTTTTTAGATGAAATTGGGGAAATGCCTCTTGAAGCTCAAGCCAAATTATTGCGCGTACTCCAGGATGGGGTCGTTGAACGAGTGGGCAGTACTAAAGGATTGATAGCAGATGTACGAGTTGTTGCAGCCACCAATTCAGACCTTTCAGCTAGCATTGAAAGCGGACAATTTCGGTCCGATCTATTCTTTCGCCTGAATGTTTTTCCTATAGAGGTGCCTCCGCTACGGGAGCGCCCTCAGGACATTCCTTTACTAGCCCGACATTTTATGGAAAAAAATCGTCACCAATTTAAACGTCCTTGCCAGAACATTGATGCGGCGTCTCTTGAGAGATTGGTGAATTATCATTGGCCCGGGAACATTCGTGAGCTGAAAAATGTTATGGAACGCGCCATGATCCTTTCATCTTCATCTTCGTATGATTTAATTATTGAAGAGTCATCATTACCTCATCTCGAATCTTCCAAGAAGTTATTGCCTCATAAATTAAAAGATCTAGAGGAGTTTCGAATTCGACAAGCATTAGAGTCCTGCGAAGGTCAGATTGAGGGACGACTTGGTGCCGCAAAACAATTAGGTTTAAATCCCAGCACACTTCGTTATCGAAAAAAAAAGCTTGGCCTTTGAAATATCGAATATGTGGTTAGATTCATCGAATGAAAGAGAATGATGCAAAAAGCCAAGTAAATCCGCGTCCTTTTCTCGCTATGTCATGTCCGACATAGGAAATTGTACACCCCCATCCCACGCGGCATCCTGCCTTGTAAGATTCATCTATCAGCAGCCTCTCGATAATACTTATATCATCGTCGCATTTAAAGGTTCTACCAAAACAGGTTCCAAGCTTCGTATGGGTGAAGAAGAGAAAAAATTCAAATTCTCAACCGATGAGTTGCCATTCGGATAGGAGAGTGACAACTCTAATTAGCGGCTTAGTTCAATTAAGAAATTTCCCATAACTCTATGGGAAGAAAATGAAAACGGAAAAGAGGTGTAGCTTTACAATAACAATGGGTGACTCAGACAGACTATCTTCTCAATGCGACGAAGTGCGCTCACAATCATATCAAAATTGCCCAACAGGCAAAGGATGGTAGGTAGGAAGGGTGGGAGTTACTGGAGCCTGTTCGGTTGTTACATCTCTCATTTTAAATTTTTCAGAGTGACGACGGTACATTCCGGACAGATTCCATCGGTAAAGGTTGGATTTGAATAGGATGTAATATAGAACCCTCTGCAAAAGTACCGGGATGCTGTAGAATAGGCCGCATGCAAACCACGATGAGGTACTAGATAAAAACGAAGCCTTTGCGGATTGAACGATTTCTCAACTAGATGGATCAGGTCGTGCCATGGCAGCAGTTGGAAAAGGTTATTCAGCCGTATTATAAGAGCACTGGCGGGCGTCGGCCCCATGAGTTTCGGGTGATGCTGCGCATTCATTTTCTCCAACTGTGGCATAATTTGAGTGATCCGTTGATGAAAGAATCCCTGTATGATCGGTTCAGTTTTCAGACCTTTCTGGGGTTTGACTGTTTTGCCGGGGTGATTCCAAATGAGAACAGCATCTGCCCGTTTCGTCATCTCTTGGAAAAGCATGAACTGTCCCAACAGATCTTGGACGCCGTGAATGCTCACTCAGATTCCGACGAGCTCGTGCTCAAAACAGGACCATTGTGGATGCGACCTTGTTAGCGGCACCAGTGAGTAAGCAGAACATTCGCAAAACAAGAGACCCGAAGATGAGTTCGACGCGCAAGAACAACAGATGGCATTTCGGTGCGAAAGGGCATATAGGCGTACAAACACAAGGGCAACCGATTATTCATTCGACTGAAATTACCAAAGCCAAGGTGCATGACGGGCAGATGCTGGAGGGGTTCCAGCATGGCAACGAACAGGCGCTGTTTGGCGACAGCGCGTATGCCAAGCAAGCGGACAAACGCCAAACTCGACAGGCGGCTTCTATTATGGGCTCTCGGACCGCGGGTACCGCAATCATCCCCTGTCCTCGTCTCAAAAGAAACGCAATCGCCGGGATTCGGACCAAGGTGGAAAATCCCTTCCGAGTAATTAAGCATCTGTGGGGACATCGAAAGCTCCGGTATAAAAGCTTGGCCAAAAACGCGGCGCAGCTTGCCAGGCTCTGTCCCCTCTCGAATGTGTTCTTCTGTCGGCGAGAGCTACTCGCGGCAGGCTAACCAAGTGAGACTCACATAAGCGGCACTGACGAGCCGCCAAGAGGGAAGCAAGGAACAAGCACAAGAGGGATCGAGACAAGAAGTACGCTTCAAAAAACGCTCTGAGAGCCCAAGACCCTCAATGCAGCTGCCTTTTGCAGAGGGTTCCATGGAAACACCGATTTTTTGATCGTTTGTTCATTCTAGTTAGACCTTTGATGCATACTCAGCTGAAACCTTTCAGCACTTCTTAATAATCCCGCACAAATCTGCTGTAAATTGACCTGGATAGAGGGGTTTGTTACCTTCTCACTCAACCTCTATTGTTTCCCCAAACTCAGAAAAAAAAGGAGTCGTTTGTGACCACTATTGGAGCCGCCCAATTACCAGAACAGCTTCGTCAAAAGGCCGATCAACTTCGTATTCATAGTATTCGCGCCACCACCCAAGCCGGAAATGGCCACCCAACCAGTTGTTGCTCGGCGGCTGATATTGTCGCAACGCTCTTCTTTTCCGTGATGCGATACGACCCCAAGAATCCTCGCAACCCGGATAATGATCGTTTTGTCCTCTCGAAAGGCCATGCCGCTCCCCTGCTGTACGCCGCATGGGCTGAAGCCGGGCTTTTTAAACCTAAAGAGTTGCTTGAACTTCGCACATTAGAATCCGACCTGGAAGGGCATCCCACGCCACGCCTGTCATTTGTAGATATGGCCACAGGCTCACTCGGACAAGGCCTTTCTGTCGGCATCGGCATTGCTCTCAATAATAAATACCTTGATAAAACTTCCGCTCGAACCTATGTCATACTCGGCGACGGAGAATCGGTAGAAGGCTCAGTCTGGGAAGCTGCCGATGTGGCCCGCCAATCACAACTAGATAACCTCTGCGCGATTATCGACATCAATCGACTGGGGCAATCAGACCCCACGATGTTGGAACATAATATGGAAGCGTACAAAGCCCGCTGGGAAGGATTTGGATGGCATACCATCTGCGTTGATGGACACAACCATGCCGAATTGCTGAGCGCATTTGCAGAAGCCAGTCAGACGGCACAGCGCCCAACCATGATTTTAGCCAAAACATTTAAAGGCAAAGGGATCCCATTTGCTGAAGATCATCCATCCTGGCACGGAAAACCCTTGAGCGCAGAACAGGCCGATGAAGTGATTGCCTTATTAAACCAGTCACTGACCTCACCCGCCCCTGCTCTTCCCATTGCGCCACCAATTGCAGTGCAGCGCGCGAATGGATCAGCAAAGCCACTTCCAGCCCCAACATACGGACCGAACGATTCCGTGGCGACTCGCGAAGCCTTTGGTGAAGCATTAGCTCAGCTGGGTGAAGTCAATCCATTAGTCGTTGGACTAGATGCTGACGTCAAAAATTCTACCTACACAGATAAATTTGGGAAGCGCTTTCCTGATCGATTTTTTGAGAACTTCATCGCCGAACAAAATATGGTTGGTGCCGCTGCCGGCCTGGGAGCCTGTGGCAAGATCCCCTTTGCCGCGACATTCGCCGCCTTTTTCACGCGCGCCTATGACTTCATTCGCATGGCGGCCATCAGCCAATCCAACATCAAGCTCATGGGTTCTCATGTAGGTGTCAGTATCGGCGAAGATGGGCCGTCGCAAATGGGGCTAGAAGATTTGGCGATCATGGCCGCTCAGCCTGGCGTGGTGGTGCTGTATCCTTCAGACGCCACATGTGCATATCGGCTTGTGGAGTCCATGGCCAACCACAAAGGCATGGCGTATATGCGAACCGGACGACCCAAAACGCCAATTCTCTACGACGCGAATGAGACGTTCACGATTGGCGGATCCAAGGTCCTGCGTAAAAGTGACAAGGACCAACTGACGATCGTCGCAGCTGGCGTCACCCTCTTTGAAGCCCTGAAAGCCCACGAGGAATTACAAAAAGCGGGCATTGCCACCCGCATCATTGATCTCTACAGCATTGCCCCGATCGATGGAGCCACGTTAAAGGAATCTGCAAAAGCCACCAACAACCTCGTGTTGACGGTTGAAGATCACTATCTCCATGGCGGACTTGGTGATGCGGTCCTGAGTGCACTCTCCACGGAAGGCGTGCGCCTCCATAAAATGGGGATCAAAGAAATAGCCCATAGCGGAAAGCCAGCCCAATTGCTCGACCATTATGGCATTAGCGCACGGGCGATCATTGAAAAAGTTAAACAAATACTTTAACTCTAGCGTCCTGCAATGGCTTCACAATCCAGCATTGATTCGCTTCCGCTGTTTGCTTGCCTTTCCGAAACCGACCGACAGGAATTGGCCAAGCATGCCGTAGAAGTACCCATTCAAAAAGGAGAATTCATCTTTCGAGAAGGTGATCCGGCCGACTGGTTCCACATCGTGCAACAAGGCAATGTGAAATGCGTGAAGTCGACACCGGAAGGGCGTGAAGTCACGCTCAAAGTCCTCATGCCCGGCGATCTCTTTTGTTGTGAGGCCTCAGCCTTTTCAGGGGACTCCCATCCAGGATGCGCGCAATCCATGGGAGACGGAACTGTCATAAAAATTCACCGAAACGCGATGCTCGAGGTCATTCAAAAAAATCCAGCCGCCGCGGTGAGCATTATTAATTACCTCAGCCTCAGACTTCGAGAATCCCAGGATAATGCCAAAGCCTTTGCCTTAGATCGCGCCGAGCAACGCCTGGCCGCCATCCTTGTTAACTTGGCCGATCGCTCGGGCATTCAAGAAACGAAGGGCCTGCGTATTTCCGTTCGACTCACCCACCAAGACTTAGCAGACATGGCCGGATTGACCAAAGAAACCACCAGCCGCATCCTCAGTCGATTCAAAAAAGAACATCTCATCGCCGGACACGGAAAACAACTCCATATCCTCAACCTCCCTCATCTCCAAGAAATGGCTCCTCACGCGCTACCGTAACCCAGCCTTGCCCCCCCACTCCTCTCGCGTCCTTTCAGAGAACAGGATCTGCATTTTTTCTCCAATTAATGATCTATATCATTGTTTCTTCAGAGGATTCCTCTATGATTACCCGCCATGAAGCACAATAGATTTTCTCACTGCAGTTATCACGGAGAAGGAGTACACGATTCATGACCACAAATATTCGAATCACATCAACGCGGCTAGTCGTAGCCGCATCATGCATGGCCCTGACTCTTGCGGGTCTCGCAACGACGGCATTGGCGATGGATATGCCAACAGTTGAAGCAAAGCTCACAACCTTACCGAAAGTACCAGCACCCATTACGAGAAAAGGGCCAGCCAAAGTCGTCGTCAATGTTGAAGCCAAAGAATATGTTGGGACCTTAGCCGATGGAGTGCAATATAAATTTTGGAGTTTTAATGGGACCGTGCCTGGTCCCATGATTCGAGTCCGTCAAGGCGACACAGTTGAACTGCACTTAAAAAATCACAAAGATAGTAAATTCCCACACAATATGGACTTGCACGCAGTCAATGGGCCAGGCGGAGGTGCCGGTGCGAATTTAGCGGCTCCTGGACAGGAAGGCACCTTTTCATTTAAGGCCTTAGCACCTGGGTTATATATCTACCATTGTGCTTCACCTGTGCCAAACATTCCGGCCCATATCGCCAATGGCATGTATGGATTGATTCTCGTCGATCCAAAAGAAGGCCTCCCAGCGGTAGATCATGAATATGCGATTATGGAGAGCGAATTCTACACGATGCCCAGCAAGGACAAGGGCGTCATGGAATTATCCATGGAAAAAGGCTTGGGTGAACACCCAGACCATGTGGTGTTTAACGGCAAAGCCGGAGCGCTTATGGGAGAAGAACTGACGGCCAAAACCGGAGAAACAGTCAGACTCTTTGTGGGCAACATTGGTCCAAATGGTACTTCATCATTTCACATCATCGGTGAAATTTTTGATCGAGTCTATGTAGAAGGTGCGATCGGTGGAACGGTCAACAAAAACGTGCAAACGACGCTGATACCTTCAGCAGGCGCGGCGATTGTGGAATTCAAAGTCGATGTCCCAGGCGCCTATCTGTTAGTCGACCATAGTATCTTCCGAGTGGCCAAAGGAGCCGTCGGCATTCTCACTGTATCGGGAGATAACGATCCCTCGACGTTCAATGAGATGAGCCCTCAATAACTTCTTCTCCTGTCATCAAGCGAGGGGTGAGGCCATTGGCCACCACCCCTCGCTTCATCGTTTCCTAGTCCAATTTTCTACCTACGAAAATCAATATCATCCAGGATTGGGTGCCATAAATACCAACACCCGAAGCCGCTCCTTCGTATGATTAACCACTCCATGTTCCTCCCCAGCTGGAGCCATCGTCCCCTGCCCCTCTCCTAATACCTGACTTTCCGTCCCAACCTGAAAAGTCCCCTGCCCTTCTACCACAAAATAGAGTTTATCCTGATCCTCATGGGCATGCGCTTTCTGAGCTTGGCCGGGCTCAAAACAATACACATCGCAAAAAAATCTTCGCGTTTCAAACACATTAAGTTTTTTCATTTTCTCTTCTGCAAATGTCTGGTAATCCTTCAACTGAACGATCTTCATCACAGCCCCTCCTTGAATTTCATGAACCTGTCAATATGGGAATGTTGAAAAAAGCCACCAGCGGCGTTCTCGCCCTTTTGTCGTGCTCACGTACTGGAAGTACGCTCCGCGCGCCAAAACAGCTGTGGCCTTGCTGGGTGACTTTTTTGACCATTCCCGTCAGTTGCTGACAACACAATTTCCTGCAGCATGTACGAGCTGTCTTTGAGAAGTACTCAACAGCCCCAATATTGCAAAACCTAAAAAATAGCAAGAAAATGCCTCACAAAACTCATTCCAATCAGATTTAACCTTGAAGCAGACTAGGTCTAGTCTGATATGATATTGAATTGCGAGAAGCGGATAAGAATGAGGCATGTTACCGTAACACGCGTGCTTGATTCGAGAGCCAATCTTTCAACTACCATGAAAACAATTGGCACATTCACATTTACAACAGGTGAACCAATACGGTTGCAAGGCTTCAGCGATGGAGCTGCGGTTTCATGGGCACGAGACAAGGGAATACAGCAACAGATTAAAGATGAGATAAAAAATCAATTTGATGTATTCAGCTATGACACCTACCCGTATGAAGATTATTACAAAAATGTTGAAACAGGTTTTCTACAGGGCATAAAAGACGCAGAATCCGGCAACGAAGCCGCAGTAAATTGGGCTGGGCTCGAAGCAGTGGCCGCACTGAGCGCAGTAGACAGACTGGACCTTGACCAGGATGAAGAAAAAATTAAGACCTCACATGTTGAAATACTCAAAAACCAATCCTTGCCTGCAATCTTTTTATCTCAAGCTGGTATTGATGCAAATATTGAAAAGCCACCTAAATTGGCCGATCTCGATGACCCGGCCAACGAAACAAACATATTACATGACACGTAACTTCCTGAAAGGATCAGTATGAACGCACAGAATATGTCGTCAAAACTTGCACTCAGCCTCACACTCATGTTTTGCCTGTTTGGTTGGTCCACGGTTGCCTTCAGTGCCCTCCAAGGTGAATATGAAATGATGGAAGGTGAACCCTCCCTGCACGAGTCAGGAAAGGTGATCTTATTGGAATTCGCTGATTTCTATTGTGGCCATTGCCACATGTTTGAACGGGTCGTGGTCACAAAGCTCCAAAAAGAATTTGGCGATCAATTAGAAGCACGCATGATCGGATTCCCTGTGATACCAGGAAAATTGCCTACCGTCTTTGAAATGTATAATCAAGCCGTGACTATGGGCAAAGGCCAGAAAATGAAAGAAATACTCTTTCAATCCATTCACGATAAAGACATTCAGATGTTTGATAAAACTATGCGATCGTTAATCCTCAAAGAAGTGGGGTTGGACGCCACAGAATTTGAAGCGGGCCTGGCCAGCGGAAAACCTTTTCAAACCCTTGGAAAAGGAAAAGAATGGGGCGAGCGCATCAAACTCACACATACGCCCACCGTCGTTCTCGATGGCAACATCGGCATCAAAAATCTCAACTTTGAGAATTTGAAAATTGTCATTCAAAGTATTCTTGACCAAGACAAGAAATCATAACCGATTCATTGCACTCAATAATTATTTCATACATAAAGGAGCCACGACATGGGACGTAAAAAAGCAGATGGGGAATTCTTCCCGGAAATGAGCGAAATTTTAGAAGGCATGCAGGAACTGATGTGCGACGAGGACGGCAAACCATTGGCTCCAGACCATCCGCAATACAAAAAATTTGCAGGCCTCATGGAAAATATCGCAGCCCGTGCAGAAAAAAAGAATCAAGGGGATCTTCCCCCATCTCGGCCCCAAGGGACAGCCTAGCTGCTCGAACAGCGACTCCCGCTCCAATTATTTTTGTTCATTCAGATAACGTAGATTAGAAAGATTGCTTTCCATGGAAATTGACCCGAATAGCTTAGAACGAATTAAGGTCTTTATCGAATTTATTGAACAAGCCAAACAGGACAAGGTCAAACTCTCTTTTTTGAGTACACCAACTGAACATGGAGATAATATTAATGTGATGGCCGATATTAACGGGCAACGATTCAGCCATGGCATCGTCTTTTGGGACCTAAACCTCCTTCAGAATCGAGGCTTGGTGGACACACTAGACGACGAAGATAAAGCCTTAGGGCTCAACGTCACAGATGGGATTGTAGAAGATACCGAACAAATTCTCGCATTTGTCAGGGAGGAAATGGGGAAATCTGCTGCTTCATAATTCTAAGTCAGCATATCCCAACCTCATCTGCCTTCAATACATGCAGCGATAGCATCGACCAATCATTCTGCCGTTGTGGCGCCGCATTTTGAACCTGCCTAACCTTTGTTGACCGAACACCTCAAAGTCATGATAAGGAGAGAATCAATCTCTCCCCCAATTGAGATGTTGAGTGTGCTCTAACGTAATTCTTCATGAATCCCTTCCGCAGTTCGTTGCGGCACACCAGACCCGTTCTCCAGTTCACGTACGGCTTTCATCCTCCCGTACAGTCGCCGAAGATGGTCTTCATATTCTCCCCTTTTTAATCCAGCATGATCTCGTTCAAAAATTCGACCCAAGAGGTAGCCAATACTTTCCATCACATGTAAGAGTTTGGCATCAAGCTCAATAGCATCTTCAGCAAAAAATTCCATCACGGCCACGACCTTCGGCCCAATAAGAATTGGAAAGGCAAACCCAGCCTTCACACCAATTTGTTCGGCGATTTTTGCACGAGGAAAATTAGAATCCTTCGTGACATCACGAATCCAGGCCGCTTGAGAGCTTGCCAGCACTCGCCCAGGCAACCCCTCACCCGGCACAAATTTACTAGATTCTGTCACTTGGCGGAAGGCATCGAAATGTGTCCAATCCTTCAAAATCCATATTTTACTGGGGCTTAATGTGTCTGCATCCCCATCCCGAAGATACAAATGAGCCACCGGCCAACCGGTATGATCACATATTTTCTGCATGGCTTGTTTCAACGCATCTTCGACCGGATCATTGGTATTCGATAAAATCGCAATCTCTTGATTCAATTGAAGGAAGGAGGTTTCTTGTTGTAATTGCTCATAAGCACGTTTCATTTTTTCTGATTCTTGCTGGTCATCAAGAAACCTCAGTTGAGCTAGGGCAAGCACAGCGATCAGCCAGATGACTAGAATTGCCAAGGCACGGTTTATCTCAACGATCCATAGGGCGACTCCGGGCTCAGAGATATAGAACCCTTCCAAGGTCAGAATAGTGCCGGCGATAGCCCCACCAACAACCAACCGCTTGTCTTTCGCCATAAGTCCAAGGAGTACCAAGATCGCATAGGCTTCGCCCATAGACACACCTCGAGGCAACATCCCATCAATAACGGAAATGGTCAGAGCACAGACAACCATCCCTATGACATAGATAAGGGTCGTTTTCTGAAAAGTCGATTGAGGGGATATAGGATTGGTATTCATGATAAAAAGAATGTACTCCTACTATTTCAAGATAATGGATTCTTAATGGGTTCAAATGAAGTATGAATGTCTTGTGAAATCGAACGAGAATTAATGCGTGAATCTTGCGTAGAGGGCTGATTAACAAAATCTTCTTCAAGCCACTGCACACAATCGAAGATATCTTCAAAGATATGGTGCTCAGGAACGAGACCTGGCACCAAACCGACAGCCCGAAGCATGTGAATCGGTTGGCTATTCAAATTAGCCAGTAACACCTGAATCCCTCGTTTACGCATGAAATCAAAAACCAGTTCTAATGCATGCGCTGCGGATTGATCGATATAGGGCACCCTATTCATTTCAAAAACAAGGGTCTTCACATCTGGGAGTTGCTTGAGATCATCGATTAAGTATTGAGAAAACCCAAAAAAGACAGGCCCTGAAAATGTTTTGATGTAAACATGATCTAATGAATCCTGCGGTAAGATGAATTCTTCCCGGAGGTCACACGGTTTTCTGACTTTCAATGACCGGAGAGGAAAGAGCGCAATTTTTTCTTCCCCGATCGATCCCATTTTCTTCATGAAAATAAAGACTGATAGAGTCATCCCGGTTCCAACAGCCGTGATCAAATCCACAAACACTGTCATGACTAAGACAATAAGAAGAATCGCACCCTCCGCCCGATCCACTTTCATTATTTCTTTCAGCCCTTGGTAATCAATGATGTCGAGGCCCACTGTGATGAGAATGGCAGCCAAAACGGGGATGGGGACATATTGGACATATGATCCCAAGCCTAATAAGACCGCCAATAAAAACAAACTCGATAAAACTCCGGCCAGACGTGTCCGCCCTCCCGCCTTCACATTTACAATGGAGGACATCGTAGTCCCCGCACCGGGCAATCCACCAAAGAGGCCTGAAACCATATTGCCCAGACCCTGCCCAATGAGTTCGCGATCGCTGCGGTGCTTGGTTTCTGTAATTTTGTCGACGATGACCGCAGTGAGTAAGGTATCGATACATCCTAAAGCGCCCAGGGTCAGAGCCGCACTGAGAATAAACCATGGTTGAGACACATCGAGATTCCAGAGTGCTTCAAGTTGAAGAGAGGGTAAACCTTGAGCGACTTCACCAATGAGCGGGACCGACAGTTCGGCAAAGATGCACACCAATGTTCCCACCAACAGCGCCAGGAGCGTCGCCGGAATAGTCGTTGTGAGCTTCGGAGTCAGATACAGAATGAACAAGGTTAAGGCTCCGAGAGCGAACGCTTGAACGTTCATGTCATGGAAGGCTTGGAGCCATCCGGTTATGCCATCAATAATGTTGGAGGGAGAAGAGAGACCTACCAACGGATAGAGTTGAAACAAGATAAGGATAATGCCAATGCCAGTCATGAAACCTGACAACACGGGATAGGGAATATATTTAACATTCCCTCCAAATTTCAGAAGGCCGAATACAATTTGCACGGCACCGGCTAAAAGAAAAATAGCGAAGATCGTACCTAAAGCAAGCTCTAAGCTCCCAGCCATCGCGATGGCTTGGGCAATGGTCAAGGCTGCGACGACAGTCATGGGCCCCGTAGGCGTACTAATGAGGGTATGCGTGCCCCCAAACACAATAGCCGCAGCTCCAAGGAAGATCGCACAATAGAGACCAGACACAGCTCCAAGCCCAGACTGAAGACCAAAGGCCAAAGCCAAAGGGAGCGTAACGATACCCGCCGTCAGCCCCCCTAACACATCGCCCTTGACAGACTTCAAATTGAAAGCAGGCTGATCAGTAAGAGATGTCATGATCGTGAAGAGTCTCTTCCAGCAAGTGATTGAACATCTGTCTCTTCCGAACAAACAACTGCTAATCCTTGAATGGAGAAAGACATAAATCGTTTCGCTAGAAATTCAGAGGTGGCAGGAAGATGGAAGATGACGTTCCATCAGAAACGAGGAACCAGACAAGTGAAAGGATCATCCCGATGTGCGGAAAAGGCCAAAGAAATACAAGAGAAACCGTCGATGAGTGAGGAATACCCCATTGCACTTAACAGGGAACAATCAGAGAAATAGAGAATCCTGCTAGCCACAATTCATCCTTTTGAGACTTGCTAGGATTGGCGCTGAGAGGGTTGTACTGGTCCGGAGGGTAATGGAACGGCTGAGCGATTACCGGGCAGGTTGAAGGTACTCATTTTCTCGCTTAGCCTCGTCCAAAATGAAGCGGTTGTCCCTGAATCCCTTAAGGAAGACAGATTCACGAGAACCATAGCGACAATCGCCAGGATAACAATAAGATCAACAATAGGATTCAAGTTTCACCTCGCTCATTACTCTTGGTATCTAGCAAGGCGCATTCCTTTTTTAATGTTATTAGAAGTAATGTCACATTTCATGATAACTCGTTGAATCAATAAAGGAATATACATAATTCATTTTGTTTCTAGCGCAATAATTAAAGTAAATATTCAACAACCGTGCGTATTCGCTCAGTGCCCGTTGTGTACGAACGCACTACTCAGGCCTCTTAGCACTATTCAACAGAGACCAAATCATTGATCAACAGATTTGGAAGATTCAGCTTGTTGCCTTTTCATGGGCCTCCTACCGAATGGACTCATATCCCTTGGTATTACTGGCAGCCCTTACCGTCAAGTGAATAGGCTCAGCCAGCATCAGGTTCTTATTATTTCCCTTGTCCATGTATCTATGGACTATATGCCTTATTTCCATTGAAGCCCCAGAATCTACTGACGAACAGAAGACTCTAAGGGCAACTTGAGACATCCAAAGCAATCAAGACTACGCACACAAATCAATCAAGGGATTAGTTTCAGCGCTCGACAAATTGAGGGGCGATAAATCCACCGAATCGACACTCAGATTCAATCCTTATGTGTGACCAAGAATTTGAACCTGTTAGAAGAAGGCCATAACAGACGGAGCTTTCAATACAACAAGAAAGGACGAGCATGCATGAGGCTCGCCAAAATCCTAAAGTTATCCTTGAATATATAAATGAAAGATAGATAGTCAAAAAATGGCGTGAATCTACTACTCAGCGAAAACACCACCTTTCACTCCAGGTCGCGCAGCAACTGATTGTAGAAACAGAATCCATTTATCTATTCCATAATTCACACGATCTACAAACACCTGCAAGAATTTCAGTCGTGTATTTTTTTCATAACTAAGCAAAGAGATTTTAAAGACTTGTATCTTTTGCATATTTTTTTGGTTAAAATATTGCTTTACGTTAGGTCTGATATCATAACGAGCCACAAATTCATAACTCCTTGAAATAACTAGATAAATATCGCGCGGAGAGGTGGCCGAGTGGCCGAAGGCACCGGTTTGCTAAACCGGCGTAGGGTCAAACCTACCGAGGGTTCGAATCCCTCCCTCTCCGCCATTTTTTATTCTTTAGT
>JAJDBQ010000045.1 GCA_029261255.1 Nitrospirales bacterium | reverse complement strand
GTGCTAGCCCATGATTTTGGAATGGCTGCCAAGCACTCTTGCCCATACCAATTGTCGGCAACGATAAAACAAGCATTCCAATGACTATGGCTAAATACAAAATAGTAGAAGTCGCCTTCCTCATGATCATCATCCTCTAGTCTTTGCTATGAATATAGACACCAATTTCCTCAACAAGAGTATAGCAAGTGAATACAAGATTTTTCATGTAATGAAACCTCTCTTCGTCATTCCCGCAATTTTTTAGCGGGAAACTCTCTTGTGCTTAATCGTAAACACTCTGTGGGGTAAGGGGTATATTGCACGTTTACCTCCAACAACTACAATATGTACCTATTCCTTTGTGTTACCGGGCTTCGGCCAGGCAGCCGAGCCACTTTGGCTTCGGTCAAAGTGGCCAAAACCATTGACGCCCAGTCTAGCCAGATCCAATCAGACGGACCCCAGACGGAAGACTGGACAACTCGCTCCGCTCAAACAAGTCCGCGAAACAACAAGAGCGTCCATACCAAGAGCCCGCAAGCGTCGAATACAATGGGAAGAGGCCACAGACTAATCCATCATAGTCGTATCCATCATATGTTGATGTAACCAGGTTGCTCTCAGTGAGTAAAACCCCGATTGGGAGGGGGAGTCAGAGACAGAGGGATTTGAAAAGACTTCCTTAATGGTAAGACGTGACGCAGAAAATCACCCACAGTTTAGTGGGATTTTTCGCCAAATTCCGTGAACAGATTCCATGCTTGCAACGAGTTTGGCGACACTCGACTTCACAGTCGAGTGTCGCCAATCGTTCACGAGAAACTTAGGATGGATTCGTCGGACAGCTGTCTATCGTTTGCAACAGAGGACCAATCAATGGGACGAGAAATGGACCAAATTCTTGAGTCGGACCAAAAAACTCTTCTGGAAGCGCCACATTGATTGCCGTGGTTAGCGGTAGATCGCAATAGCCACCTTCATTGGTGGGCTCAATGGACTGCCAGCTCGCGATAATCCGTAAGGACTCCATAATCGCCTCTTCATTCATGTTGGTATTCTTACTTCGAAATCGTCCCCTAGCGAGAAACTGATTGGTACTGACCCCAGGCACCGGCATCCCGTTGACAACCTGCTGAACAGGGAAGCTTAACGCTTTTTTAAAATTGACACTTTCCCATCCTCCAACGATCGCCCCAATTTTTGCATAAGCAAAAGCCGTCCCGTCATTAATAGTACCCATTCCAGCTCGAATTTGAGCAAAGCGATTCACGGTCCCAAAGCCAAGACGATCGATCTTCCGGGCCACTCCAGCCGCTAAGCTTCGAGAACGTGTTTGTTGGATACCTCCATCCTCATTGAGCTCTGATAAGATTGGACTAAACACCACATCCGTTTGTTCACTTTCAGCTTGGCAGAATGCTGATGGGAGGGCGCCAAGAATCGCGCCCGGAACAATACTATTAGGATCAATCTCACACGATGTCTTTTGAAGATCCCCATGAAGGTCAAGAACGACATCTGGACGCCAGGCTAAGGCCACCGCGACCATCGCCTGGTTTTCATGTGGCCGAATCGGATGTTGAAGGTCAACAAAATGATACCGATTTAAATTGTATCCAAAACCAATCGCCCCAGAAAAACCAGCTTCAGAGTCTTCAGCGTACCCACCACCTGCTTGTGGATCGACATTTGTGCGAGTCAGTGCGCAATTTTCCTCAATGACCGTCCCATTTGGCGTACCAATGAAACATTCTGGGGATGGCTCGCCCCCATCAGGATTCGCACGCACAAGAAACAAAATATTCAATTCTTCCAGAAGAGGCCTAAAGCGCTTCATTAGGCCAAGCGTACGAATCGCCTTCAAGGCCGCTTCAGTTGACCGCGCTTCATTCCCATGTTGTTGCGTGAAGATCAGGACCTTTAAGCCATCTGGATTCCCCAATTGTGCAGCCCATAACTCGCGACCTTGAGTGGAAAACCCAACCTGAGTCGGGTCCAGATTGCCGCGCCCACCGTCCTTGATGGTACAGAGGACAGCTTCTCTCACGCTAGGAACCCCCGTGAAAGTTGAATTTTCACCAGTACAGATATCAGGAGGCATCGAAGGCTCAAGTTGCAAATCAACGTCAATATTAATGAGCCCCTCATTGTCGCCATTTTCAATCAAGGGCCCTACCATCATCTCGTTTCTCGCTATTCTTTGAATACGAAGAAGCTGCCTCTTAATATTTTCATGCGTAGTTAAGTCTCGAAATCGCTGTACATCACTCTCGGCTTGACCACTCGTCGACGACATCACAGTCTGGCTTGATAGGGGAATGACAAGCGCGGCGCAAATAAACAGCACTCCGTACCTGCAAACAATTTTCTTCATAGTACTCTCCTTGGTGTAAATGAATTGCTAGCCTTTCCCGGACTGAGGAGCGCTTTTAGGATAGAACCTCGAGGTCACTATCCATACGAATCAGAATGAAAGAGCGTCGATGAGGACTCAGCACGAGACTGTCCTCACAACAGAAATGTCCAGGATTAATAATGGAACAAGATGGTATATCTTCTCATAATTTTGACAAGTGTGAGCTAAAGCCTACAAATACATGACTTAAACAGCCCTTCTTGAGAATGCATCATTGGCTGAGGCATGAGGAACGATTTGTGAAAAATTGGTCTAAACCCCTGTATTTCTTGGATTGCCATCAAAAAGACCTGAAGGTGATTTCCTACAATTTTTGAGAAAATCGTCGAAATGTGTGAGAGTACAACCTGAGGAAAGACGAGCTAGTTGAAAATGTGCAGTGAAAAAATTGTAACGTGAAGCAAATCCAACGAATGGATGCCTTGTAATATTTGAGGAAGTTTCCTAGGATTCGCTGGAAGGTTTCGGCCACCCTAAGAAAGGACCTTGTGGGAATTTCTCAACAAAGTGACGACCAGTGGTTAGCCTTGCTTGGCCAAGTATTTAAACCTGAACTTCTGGCATTTTTCCCACATAAAATTTTTATCATACAAAGGAACGGCTTCTACATCGATGCGTTCTATCCGCTCCCCTGTCATCACTTAATTCAACCCTCAAGCCTCGTCGGTCGCAATATCCGAGAAGTGTTCAATCATGAGATCTGGAAACGAATCAGGAATGGATTTAGTTGGGTCGATCGCCACAAAAAACCAAACAACTCGATCTTCCTCCCACGTCACATCCCATCATTCGACTCACACAAGTGACCATCATCTCCTTCAGACAGCAGTACCTTGTGATGGTCAAAGATTATGGATCCCTCGGTGAACCGCTCCTGAATTTCGAGCTTCATAATCCCCAGGTTCAACAACTCGCCCAGCGACTCTGGAAAAAACCATTAATTATCCCTGACATGACCGTCCGCTTTATGCACGGAAGCGACATCACCAGTGATCGTGAGCCATAATCGCAACAGAATTTATGCGCAGCGAGGTCGATCAACTCGGGAGTACCATCAATTCTTCTCTGGAATGCCAGGCACAATCGGGGTGAGACCACATGTTTTTTTTGCGGACCATGCTCAAGGAGTACCGACCCACCGCACTCATCAGAGATAGGTATCGAGCCATTCACTGGTGGTTCAACAGATTCGGAACACACAGACCACAATTGTCGGGATTCCATTCATCTCTCACTTTCGGCAGGCACAGCAGGAGTGGGCGCTCAAAGACAGAGGCGGGGACAAAATTCTTAGATGACGTTCCTGTCGACGTAATAATCAGAACATCAATATCGCGTCAGCTCCAGTTCTGCTACTTGCACTAATCCATGATGAAACATCATGCCATCAGTACAGAAACTGACTGAAGCGACTAAACTAGCAAGAGAGAGGTATGAGAGCAGAAGAAAATCGGATATTTAGAGGAACACGGTCCCCGCCGCTCAGTGCGGCGGGGAGATTGAGCTTATGATGGATTTAAAAACCACTGCACCGTCCGCCGCACTTCCGTCATATTACCCACAAGATCTTTGACTTGCGCGACAATTTCAACATTGGCATCACTCACAGATCCCAACGACACCGTCGTCACGCCATGCGATTTGGCTGGCCCCGCCACATTGGCACACTGGTTATTAGACTGCAACACACACACAACCAGACTATTCACATCAATGCCACTACCAAGGTCCACGGTTCCCACTTTCAGTTCCGTGAGACTCCCTCCGCTCCCAGCCATCGCGAGATGGAGGGTTGGCTTTTGCGTATCCACCAGCTCTTCTTCTCCACCTGGCGAGCCAAGATCAATCCAACGTGAAAGAAGCCCAAGTTCTTCAGGGGTGATCGCGGTTGGATGATCCGCCCCAAAATTTATGTCATTGGAGTCAGAAGCATCCGTACGGTTATCAACACGGGCATTCGAGGCCTTCCAATACAATAAACTGCCTCGTGCATTAAAGGCTCGGATATACCGTGTCAACTGAGGACGACGGAAGCTCACCCCATTATATCCAGAATTTGTAATCGTTTGATTGCCTGACGATGCACACTCTTGATCAACATCAGCCACTAGGCACCACCACGTTGAAGGTGTTGAGGACTGTTGAGCACTCTCTGTGCCTGGGCGATTCAAGACCAAATTTGCCGATGGCTGCGCGTCACTATGACACGAGGCACAGCGTTGCTCAAAGATGGGTAAGATATCGCGATTAAAATCAACCTGCAGCCCATATCCCGATACCGTTCGAGTCCGCACTATCGCCTCATCGGCCTTGCCAGCTAAGAGCGGCACCGTCCCCTCCCCTAAGCGAGGGATCGCATAGGCTGCGCTGGCCGCAAACGTCTGCTCAAAGGTGGTCCGTGAGGGACGAGAATGCACATGGCAGCCCCCGCAGGTTTTAACTTCGCCAGGTCGGAGATGTTGCCACGTTTGATCGGTATTCAAGGTCCGCCCCTGACAATCAATACTCTGCATAAGATAGGGCGTATTCGCCGGCATGCGGACCAAAAAGCTCGTATCGGGATGCCCACTCGGATCGAAGACGCGCGCGCCATTCGTGTCTTTGTTGAGCACGGGAAATTCCCCTAGAATCGAGACCCGCTCCCCGGCCACGTTGTTAATCGCATAAATTTGGTTATACCTCGTATTCTTTTTCAACCGATTAGGCATCACCCCCAAAATACGAACACCACAGAGATCCTCATCCGTATAATCGATCGTATCGGTGCCCTGAAGATTGAACTGCCGTTCTCCTGCAAAGTGAATTCCATCCCGTGGGTGAGTTTCACGATCGGTGATTGACGCCGCACCAAGTAAACCAAAGGGTGTGCCTACTTCCAATTGAGCATGGGATGAGCGTTGATCGGCCCGTTGAATAGTTACGGGTTGTGCCACACCATGGATTGCACCATACGGCACCACCGCCCGCCCCATAATTTCATGCCAATCAGGTGAGTCGACAATCATTTCCAAGTCACTGGGATGTTGAGATGGGATGGCCGTCGCGCGATAAATCCCGACATCACAGCCCGGCGTATCCAACCCGAGTGACGTCAACAAATTCATGGCTACTCCTCCACCGCTCCCATCGGTCAACGGAGGGGCTACTCTCCCAAGTGCTGGGAAAATCTCACGACTCGTGGCGACCGTACTACAGGGCCCTTTACCCCACGCCACCATCAGTCCATTATTCGGCAACGCAGCGGGATGGCCTACTTTCCCCGCAAAGGGGAGTGGATCAGTATAATTGGGATGTTTCAGGGCTGGGGAGGGCATGAGCTTCGCCGAACGGTCACTATTGCTCGTCCAGGTCGAAAAATTGACCACATCACGCGGAAAATACATATCGCTAATTCGTGTGGCATCATGAGGGTTAATGCCTTCTTGCCCCTCGGGTTCAGGCATCACTCCAACCACAAGCCCCAAACCATTATTATTACCACGGTAATAATCCGCAAACCAGACGCGTTCATCACTCGTTTGCGTCAGAAAGTGCGCGGCGTCATGAACGGTACCGGCACTACTCGGGACCCCTCCCCCGCTATGTTGTCCATAGAAGGCAAAATTACCGGCGCCATCCGGGTCTTGCGTATAAATATGGAAGAGATTATCGATGGTGGTAAAACCGCCAGCACGACCATTCGTATGGCGAAAGGGCAGACCACCAAAGATCTGCCAACTCGAATAGGCCAAGCGCCCATTCTTTAAGAGATAGGGATGCTGCTCCTGTGAAAGCGAATGATGACTGGCGAGGTCAGGGTTTCTCCCATCGAAGTCCATCGTCCAAATACGGGTTCCTTTTCGACTGGCCGTCGTACGCCACACCTTTGTAGTGTTATGATCATCGCGTGTTGAGGTAAAGGCAATACGCGTCGGACTGATGAAGGCGGGACCCGAATCATAAATACCTTCAACATAGGGCATTGAATTCAGTTGTCCTGTTTCCGTGTCGTAAAAATGGAGATGAGCCCCTTTTGTCAAAAGTTGTTTATTAGGAAGAGTCTGATAACCCAATGATGCCGAATCCGCATCGGGGTCTAGCACACGAGTATTCACATTTTCCCGATTATACTCTATCTTTCCGTGAAACACAGAAAAAGCAATCGTCTTACCATCCAAAGACACTGCTGGATCCAGGGCCGCACAGGCGTTCGCATCGGTGGCATTGGCCGAACAATTATAGATGACCTCCTCTAAGCCATCCTCACATTGCAAGACCAAATCACAGGGAGCCGCGAACCCTGAATGGAAATTGGTGACATCTGGCAGGACATCATACACATCCAATCCCGTCATACGGCGCGTGACTGTGCGTGTGTTCCCACTCACCGTCGCATCACCCGTCAATTCATACGCCGCGGTCGTGCGCTCACACCGCGCATACACAATGGGATCTTGTGCTAGCGCGCTCGAGACATCGAACAACCAGAGACTCACAATACCCAAACTTAATATTGCGACTGTTTTCATGTGACGTACCTCATTGGCTTTAATATGAATCTAATAAATGCACGATCCTGTTCCCTGCTTTATTGGGGCATCTGATTCAACAGTCACTCAACTGCTGTCCTTTCACATAACGCCTGGAGCATTATGGCTGTATATTCGATATCACAATCGTTAATTTTGGACGTAGCCCTGGGTCCAGTTGATACTCTCGACTATGAAATTTCTTGATATTCCCGTTCCCAGCCAAGCCCACCAGATGCCAGCCATAGTTGGCTTGCCCACTGGCCATCGCCTGCACTCCAGCGGTCACATCAATCTCCACCCACCCGGGCGCCCAGCCAACTTCTCCTTCTCCATCTGGGGTCACCGTGATATCGGTCCCACGGCCCAGGCCCCCGCCTTCCGTCCACGAACGTCCGGCTTGAGTCGACAGCCACGTCGTTTCCGTTTCGTTCCACGGCACCAACACGCGGTGAGCCCCGTAGCGATAGTTATAGACGCTGGATTTATACACCGCTAACCGCGCGGACACGATCGGGGTGCCATCAGGGATCGGGCCCCCTTCGGATTCATACACCGAAAATTTCGTTAGCATTGTTAACTGATTGCGACTCTCCGCCTGAAGAACATTCGCCTGGAGAAAGTCTCGCGTGCCAAAATTAATCTTGTCATGTCCAGGAAAGGCATAGAGATAGGTGTCACGAGTCCCTGCATAGCCCTTGACCCCATCCTGCAATACCACCGTGGTGGTGTCGGCTGCCTGCCTGAAGGTTGCGGTCACGAGTTGAATCTGATCCATTGTCACGAGACAAGCCTTAATTCCCGAACAAGCACCCTGCCACCCCGCAAACACATTATTGCTACTTGGAGTAGCCGTTAACCGGACGTCGGCCCCCTGTGGAAATTCCACCAAACAGCTCTTGTTCTCACAGCTCACTCCAGATGGATCACTGGTCACCGTCCCTCCACCCTCAACATTCACCGTCAGTGGAACTATGACCGAGTCTGCCGTCACAAGCATGAGTTTTGGACGTAAGCGGGGATCGGCTTGATACTCTCGACTATGAAATTTCTTGATATTCCCGTTCCCAGCCAGGCCCACCAGATGCCAGCCATAGTTGGCTTGCCCACGGGCCATCGCCTACACTCCAGCGGTCACATCAATCTCCACCCACCCGGGCGCCCAGCCAACTTCTCCTTCACCATCGGCTGTCACCGCGATATCGGTCCCACGTCCCAGACCTCCGCCTTCCGTCCACGGACGCCCGGGTTGAATCGACAGCCATGTCGCTTCCGCTTCTTCCCACGGTACCAACACGCGGTGGGCCCCGTAGCGATAGTTATAGACACTGGATTTATACACCGCTAACCGCGCGGACACGATCGGGGTGCCATCGGGGATCGGACCCCCTTCGGATTCAAATACCGCAAATTTCGTTAGCATTGTTAACTGATTGCGACTCCCCACCTGAAGAACATTCGCCTGGAGAAAGTCTCGCGTGCCAAAATTAATCTTGTCGTGCCCAGGAAAGGCATACAAATAGGTGTCACGTGTCCCTGCATACCCCTCAAGTCCATCCTGCAACACCACCGTGGTCGTGCCGGATGCCTGCCTAAAGGTTGCGGTCACGAGTTGAATCTGATCCATTGTCACAAGACAAGCCCCAATTCCCGTACAGGCTCCACGCCATCCAGCGAATACATTGTTGCTGTTTGGAATAGCCGTTAACCGCACTACGGTCTCATGTGAAAACTCTGCCATGCATGTCCCACGTTGACAAATCACACCAGGTGGTTCGCTTGTCACCATTCCCTCACCGTCCCCATCGACGGTGAGGGTTAAAAGCGATGTAACGACTTTGTGACTAAATACTGCAGTCACCGTTTGAATCCTATCCATCGTCACCACACAAGATCCGCTCCCCGTGCAAGCTCCTCGTTACTCACTCAACACATTCCCATTTGTCGGTGTCGCCATTAATCGTACGTCTGTTCCATCAGAAAATTCTGTCACACATGTGCCACGCTGACAGTTTATTTTGCTCGGGACACTTGTGACGGTCCCACCACCTGCTCCAGATAACGTGACAGTCAAAGGAAAGATATGGGCTTGAGGAGTGGTCGTATTCGAAAAATTCGTTGGCTTCTCGTCATGATCAACAGTCCGTACTTGGTATTGAAAGACCGTGGGATTTCCTGGCGGAGTATCCAGAAAACTCGTCGTCAAGGAATTTCCAATAAGCGACTTCTCATTATTGAAATGTCTCCAAACCTCATAATGCTTGACTTTATCTTGGGGTGAAGACGGAGACCAGTTCAACGTGACCTGTGATCCGTTCGCGACACTCACTAATCTTGATGGCGCCGATGGTGCATCACGATGGGCTCGACAATGGAGGGCAAGCACAAGATACTGATCGGTAAATGGGTTACTCCCCGCTGCCCGCACACGCGTGCTCGAATTACGCTCAGCACATGAAGCTTGAGTGTGTTTTTCCAATGGCATGGCTGAATGAATCGAATCACTCAGAGATTCTCCAGACACAAGGTTAGGAGAAAATCCTGTTTCAGTACATCCCAACAAGAGAGTAAGCACCCCTATCATCAAGCGATAGGTCAGGCGACGCGAATGTGTGAAATGAACGTTCATAATTCCCCTAACGTATTAGAAATAGTTGATAGAATAATGGGCAAAGCACATCCAAGATTCTTCGAGTACTCAACGTTGCAATATAAAACCAGTTTTCCTTAATTCAGGAACGTTATAGACTGAGAGTTTCCTCCATCCTCGTTATGACAACTTGGTACAGACTAGTTCAAGAAAACCCTTACGTTATTCTGGAGAAAAGAAAACAAGAAATTTGCCGTCAATATCCCTCACGCGCCTCACAGATAAAGACCGTGTCGTCCTTCATATTTTTGATGAACAACGATTCAGCCTTTGTATCGGAACGAAACTATATTCCTAAAGGGAGCCAGTTCTGTCCGAAAAATAATTTAACAATTTCAGTTGATTATCGTTTCGATGTATAGGCACTTGCCTCTCCATAGCTGTAAGTAATTGAACGAATTGTATTTCCTCGAAAAGAGTGCCATAGAAAAATCCGTTGAATTATGTAAAGCAGCCATAATGCATGAGCGGTCAAATCTTTTTTGAGAGAGTCATCTCCCTAAATTCATTTCTACTCTCTTACCGCTACCTACGACCCGGCCAAAGGAGTAGATGCTCGTATGAACCGATTGGCATGACCCGAGCCACGAAAGTTAACATGCTCTCCCGCGCTCAACTCCCCTGGCCTGGTGGCATGACCGAGCAGTTCAGCCGACAGCAGAGAAAGGTGCACATGGTTTAAGCGCTGCGAGTTTGCGCGCCGCCGATGTCGGCGAACCGCGGAGCCTTCCCACGCTACCAAGCAAGGAAGGAAAAACAAACATACAAGGGAACCCGAAGGGTCATGTCACGGGCAACATGGTTTTGGCTACTTTTCCCGAAAGAAAAGTGGCTCGTCCGCCGGGGCGAAGCCCAGCAATACAGAAACTTAGAACGATACCATTGTTGGAAACTAGACTTTGAAAAGCCCTCCACTTCGTTCAATTTGCCTATGCTTAACCGCAGAGTTCGATGCGAGAAAACAAGATGGATTCCCAATAACAAAGGTTGGGGATGACGGAAGGGGAAAGAATATAAGGATGACGGATGGATAGAAATGACAGATTAGTAATGAAGAATCTTTGTCTTACCGTTGAGCGTCTGGCTTCCAACTCAAACCAATATTCAAAATCTTTTGTATCAGCGCCTCATACGACATACCCGCGCGTTCAGCCGACTCCGCCAAATCTTCCCCATAGGCTAATTGGGCATTGGGATTGGCTTCCAAGAAGTACAGAT
This sequence comes from Nitrospirales bacterium, assembly GCA_029261255.1. Classification (GTDB taxonomy): domain Bacteria; phylum Nitrospirota; class Nitrospiria; order Nitrospirales; family UBA8639; genus Nitrospira_E. The sequence continues at coordinate 3,325 of JAJDBQ010000045.1, read as the reverse complement.
GATTTTTCGAGTCGAGACGAAAATCCATCCGCGCATACCCATTCAGTCCTAAAATATGATACACGCGTTTAGCGGTACGTTGAATAGCTCGAACAAGTTTAGGATTCAACCCTTCGACCTCTCCGGATTGAATATCATATTTCTTTTGATATTTCAGGCTCCATTTCACACGGGCGGTCGCAATTGGAAGTGCATCGGATGGCAAGTTGGTTAAATCCAATTCCCACACGGGTAAAACTTGCAACCGTTTATTACCCAAGACTCCCACATAAAGTTCACGCCCTTCAATGTAGCGTTCCGCGATCGCACTCGTCCCCACATTCTGATGTACGAACTCCACACGTTCTTTTAATTTCTCTTCGTCGTGCACAATAGATGCCTGTGAAATCCCTAGTGACGCTTCTTCACTGATTGACTTCACGATAATTGGAAAAGGGAATTCTCCAGCCCACTTAATGACTCGCCCGATGGGAAAGACTGCAAAGTCCGGGCAGCGAATTCCATGGTAGGCCATAATTTTTTTTGACCATCCTTTATCGCGTGTCAGTACCAATCCCTTAGGATTACAGCCAGTATAGGGCACTCCTAACAACTCTAAGTAGGAGACGACATTTTGATCAAACTCGGGATTTCCATTGAATTCTTCTAGCAAGTTAAAAGCAATGTGCGGCTTCCAATCATTCACGACTTCATCTATCACTCGCAAATCATCACGGACGCCCAAGGCGATCACGTCATGGCCTAAATCGGCCAAGGTCGTCAGGACATCAAACTCTGTCTTCCAATCGACGGACGCCAGATCCACACCTTCGTGATTGTCCGGAGGGACAAGATCTTTGTGCATGAGGGCCATGACCCGCAGCTTTCTCATAGCACCATCCGATGCCGGCCGCCATGCAAATAATTCATGGTCTGCACCGTTAAGAGAATCGTAAAATCAACTTTCGCGCGCTCTTCAGCAATCGCCAATCGCAAGTTTTTTTGGCGACAATGGGTGATCATGTCTTGTAAGACCTGGTCGATGGTGTATTGATATTCTCCCGTCCATTCCGCCACCTTTCGACGAACTTCTTTCCGAAATTTGCGAATAAAATTCGCAGCTGGAGGATGATCAGGCTTATCGGGATCCCCTGAAAATAATCGACGTAAATCTCTGGCGTAAAAATTCGGGTAATCTAAACCATAGCGCTCTCGTTTTCGTTGATAATGCTCACGTAAGGTTTTCTTCAGTCGTCCAATTGGATCCACTCGCTCCTTTTTCGTAACAATAGGCGGCAATCCAACCAATTCCTTCATCACCGTATCCATGTATTCCAATTTTTTCAAAGCTGGCCATCCTGTATATCGCTCGCGCCAATGCGAACCAGGGGTGAGCCACACGGCAAAGGTTTCTGCAAAATCTTCGTCTGGATGACTTTGGGCATACCACATATCCAGATGCAACACGAAACTCTTGCTATACGGTTTTGGTAAATAACAATCAGGATAGGGAACGGAGCTCTTTCCAAATATCTGTTGCCGAGAGCGACGCCGACGGAGATGGTACGCATTCTCAATAGCATGCCCAGTTTCATGACGGAGAATGCGCATGCACCCATCAAAGGTTCCACCTTCAACTTCGAGCATTTGATTCATTTCTAATTTCGCTAATCGCGGGTGTCCCATATAAAACGGAGCCGCTAATCCAGGGACACCATCTGGCGAATACCAATCGTCCGACAACCAAATATGGGGGCGAAACACCAAGCCTTGGCTTTGTAATTCTCGAGATAATTGTCGGACGCATTTATTCAACTCTGTGCCGGGTATACGCAATTTCAGATCACAAATCCGCAGATCTAATAATTGCTCATCTGGCAAGGAGACCCAATCGGGCTCAGCAGCGTTCACCTGGACTTCCTTCATTGCCATGGTTAAGAGAATACTTCATTGCCAGTATCCCCTTGGATAGGCGTCAAGAACACGCAAGGAAAAGACCAACCGTAGGTGTACCATAAATTATCCCATGATTCATCCCTCTTTATCGGTCATTCGCCAGCGTATCTTCAAGCGTATTCTCAGGTCCCTCCTCGCTAACCGCGCATAAAATAGGCCCGCACATTTCTGACCAAGACGCCAATCCCTTCCATAGATTTTCCATATGGGGCTATGGTAGATTGCGCGTCATTTTTTAAAAGCTCTATTTATTGCAGTGTGCGAGAATGAATTCATTTTTCACTTTTATCCACGTCTTGACTTGAGAAGATGGTCTCGCTTTGGCTTATCCTTCGCATCCAGAACCTGGTGAACTGACAATCTTGCCTGCAGACGATTTCCAGACCTTCAGGTTGGCCATTCATCTCAATGCATGACGTACATCCCCACGGAGTATTTTTATGTATCCTTGTGAGAAGTGCCAGGGAAGTATGTTATTAGATCGAGAAGTAGATATGGAATCAGGCTTATCCCTTTTAGTCTTGGTTTGTATTAATTGTGGTCGACGGAAACAAGCAGAGAGTGCACCTCTCCCTTTGATTGAAGCCTCATAGGGCCCTTGGGCTGAACGGCCCTGCGACGGAAACCAGCCAAGGCTAGAGCCTTGGCTGGAAACTCCTCTGCGGTGTTTGTAGATTTCAAGAAAAAGGAATGCCCTAATGAGACGAAATCATTTTCCCAAGAACCAAAAGCAGAGCGGAAACCGCTGAAACCTAGAAAAAATATGACGAGTTCACATAAACATTCAACACGGGAGGATGATGCAGGATACAGGCTGATAACAACAACAAGGGCCAGCCACTAATGGTTGGTATCCAATTCCATATTCCAATACAGATAATCTCGCCAACTTTCTGGGGCATGACGTATCCCAATCATCAACGTCAATCGTGGCGTCCATTTTGGCTTAACGGGAACCTTTAATAATTTCAACCCAGCTTCTTTGGGCGTTCTTCCGCTTTTCCGATTATTGCATCGCCAGCAGGCTGTGACGATATTTTCCCATGTCTTTCTCCCACCTTTCGCAATGGGGACGACATGATCAAAGGTCAGCTCCTCGCTCGGGACTTTTTTATAACAATATTGGCAGGTATACCGATCACGCGTAAAAATATTAATCCGCGAGAATTTGATGGCATGATGCTGAGAGCGTAATTTGACAAAATTGAGGAGCCGCATCACGGAGGGGAGCTTGAACGAAACTGATACCCCGCGAATATCGCGATCATAAAACTCGAGAACTTCGACCTTCCCTTGCCACAACAGACTAATCGCTTTTTGCCAATGTACGACCCTCAGCGGCTCATACGAGGCATTCAGCAATAAGGTCATTTCCATAGTACGCTGCTCA
>JAJDBQ010000044.1 GCA_029261255.1 Nitrospirales bacterium | reverse complement strand
TGGCAGAGCAACTGAACCCGATCTTGAAATCCGGCTTTCTGAACGGCTTGTTCGGCATAGGCAATCATTGGTTGGGAGGCATCAATGCCTGTCACTCGGCAGGTCGCATCTCGGCGGACCACACGAATAGGAATATCTCCTGGACCACAGCCCACATCCACAATGTGAGGATTCTCTAAGTTAGGATAGAGGGTAAAAAAGTGATCGACGAACCCTTGATTTTCTTCCTCAAAGTTCGCTTCAGCATAGGCCAAGACTTGTTCCGGCCCATCCATGACTTCTGGTTCACGCACACGTTTCATCATGACAAAGTTTCCTTCAAACAGTTTTCTACCCAGATACGGTCTCCTTGCCGCACTTGCCCCTCAGCAAGCACGCGGGCATAGAGTCGACTCCACCCTGGATGCTGTTGTTGATCAATACGGTCATACTTTCTCTTATCAAACCATTGTGCGATACGTCGACAGGGTTCACAAAAGCTCGTCAATTCAATCCGCACTTCTTCTCCGATTTTCATGTGATTCCCAGGCTGAATATGTGCCCAATCTAAGCTGGATAGCGTAAAGTTTTCTCCTGTGGCTCCAGGATGTATGGTATGTCCTTCTTGTTGTAAGGCTTGTATTCGCTCGAAAGAAAACACACAGACCGCGCGATCTGGCCCACCGTGAATAACTCTATTTCGCTGCCCATCTTCACAGAGTCCCCCCTTCGCGACCCACACTTCAGACACCGGTAGCTTTGGTACCCCACCCCGCGACGCATTGATTTGATAGAGATAAGGAGAAGAATCCATGGAGAGCAATGAGTGAATAGGTCGAGGCAGGATCGTAGCCAGCCCTAGAATCGCGGGTCAAGCCACGCCCCAAGAAGGGAATGCTAAAAAGCCGCCAGCCTACGCAATAGCTTCGGCCCGCATGCCAACAACGTTTCCTGAGTTAGTAAAAAATGAGAAGTCAGTAGTAAGGAGAAAGACCATGGTCAGGAAACAATCATATGCGCCATGGACTTTTCGCTCTCGCTTCCTCTTTTGTACTCCTGACGCCTCACGCCTGACCCCTCACGATCTCTAGTGGACCATTCCCGTCAGCTGCTGTCTACACAATATCCTGCAGCATTTTCCAGCAATCTTTGAGAAATATTCAACAGCCTCAAGAACTTCAAGCACTTACTTCTGCATTGGTAACACTCGTTGAAGGAACGTGTCGATCTCTTGGAAATATGATTCTCCACCAACAAACGGCACGTCATTGTGCCCAGCATTTGAAACGGCATGCCACCATTTTGGCTCACTCGCGGCATCAAAGACTTGTTTCCCCAAAAACATGGGGACTACCAAGTCTCCCTCGCCATGGATGACCAACAAAGGGACCTTTAAGTCTCGAACCTTTTGTGTCAGATTGAATTCGACATCCATCACCCACCGAGCGGGCAGCCCAAAATAATGATGATCGGACATGGCCTGAATTGATGGGAACGACCCCTCCACGATCAACCCAGCTGTGGGACGTCGAACTGTCACTTCTCCGGCCACGCCCGAGCCTAATGACCGCCCAAAAGCGATTAACCTCTCAGGGGAAATGTGTCGTTGATGAATCAGATAGTCATAACAGACAAGCGCATCCTGGTAGAATCCCACTTCAGTTGGCGTCCCCGTGCTTTGCCCATATCCGCGGTAATCAAATATAAAGACAGAGATCCCACGTTGAAACAATAGCTGAATATTTTCTAGACGATGGCTCACATTGCCCGCATTGCCATGACACCAGAGCAAGACAGGTTTGGTAGGTCCCGCATCGACAAACCACCCAAAGACCGTCACCTCGTCATCTACCGGAAGCCACACGTCTTCCAAAGGCAACCCACTGAGTTGCGCCCAATGACGATCTTCCCAGGGCGACGGTTGAAACACAAATGTACTTTCAAGCATAGGCGTAACTTCTTAAGAATGGTCGCTTAATCTATTCGAGAAATTTTGTGCGATCGACACATTCAGGTACAATTTATCTTCCTATTCTGGGACTGTTCAAAAAAGTCCGGCCAGCAAGGCCGCAGCCCTTTTGGTGCGCGGAGCGTCCTCTCAGTACGTAAGCACGGCAAAAGGGCGACCTGCCTATGCGAAGCCGCTTCGGCAGGCATGGAACCGCTAGCCTGTCAGCCGTAGCCTTGGCGAAGGCTGGTGGCTTTCTTCAGCAGGCTCATTCTATACCAGTCATCAGCATAAGTAGGACACTACAATCATGGCAACCTACGCGATCGGCGACATCCAAGGATGCATGAGCTCATTGCAACGACTCCTGGATCACATCAAATTTGACCAGACTCAAGACCGTCTTTGGTTCGCAGGAGATTTAGTCAATCGTGGGCCCCATTCTTTGGAAGTGTTGCGCTTTGTGAAACAACTGGGCACAGCTGCCGTCACGGTGCTCGGGAATCACGATATCCATCTTCTCGCTCTGTGGAGCCAGGTGACTCAGCCCGGCCGCAAAGATACCTTGCAATCCATCTTGTCTGCACCTGATGCCGACGAATTAATACATTGGCTGCGGTTTCGCCCACTCCTCCATGCCGAAAAAGGCTTTGTGATGATTCATGCTGGAATGCTGCCATCTTGGTCGATTACCCAGGCGACCGCACGAGCACGCGAAGTCGAAACAGCATTGCAGAGTGACAATTTCCAAGAAGTGTTGCCAGCCATCTATTTTCGAAAAAGGGCTAAGTCGTCAACTCATACCAGCACAAATGAACGATTGGGACTCACAACGAATGTTCTCACCCGCCTACGTGTTTGCACAGTCGAAGGGATTCCAAAATTTTCTTTCAAAGGACCCCCGAGTGAGGCGCCATCGGGATATCTCCCGTGGTTTCAAATTCCCAATCGCGCCACACAAAACAACACGATTATTTTCGGCCATTGGTCCGCATTGGGTATAGTCCAAGAAGACCATATCATCGCATTGGATGGCGGCTGCGTCTGGGGCCGGGAATTGGTCACAATGCGGCTCGATGATCGCCAACTTTTTCGCGTCCCCTGCCCAAACCAGTAAAAATCGTTTTCCAACGCAATCTTTGACCTTTGAGTGCGATTTTCACCTGCTCAATCCTCCCTGGAACTCGCCGAACCTCAGAATCATACAGGCATTCAGTCATCTAGCCCTCATTTTGTATCTAAACAGATACGAAGCTGTATCTGTTTAGATATCAATTTTCTTCTTTCTCATTCAACATCCCAACCTGGTGATAAGGAAATTCAGGAGAAAACCCTCGTTTTCTTGACATTATTCAGCATTGTCTCGCCAAAAACCTCCAAGGCATTGGTCTTGCTTTAGTTAAGTATTCAGGCGGCACAAACAAGACATTCACGCACTATGTCATCACATAGTGAAAATATCTTAACGACGTAGGTCTCTTCAGTTGTGGAAGAAGAAGAGCGCACACAAAGAGACCAAAAAAAGGGACCCCCAGCTATGAATACGAAACCATCTCACGAAGCGATTCCATCCATCACACATTCTCAAGAAAATCGCAAAAAAAACCGCCGTCGACATACGCGCGTACAATTAGACTCGCTACGACCAAAACTCACAAACTACCAAGACTCGCAATGCCCAAAATGCCATGGGTATGTGCGAACAGAATCGGGTGAATCATTGAGTCAAATTATCATTCGCTGCCTCAATTGTGGGTGGCAACCGCAATTTCACGCCCCGATCATTCAAGAATCTGAAGAAGCAAAAATGTTTCGAACTCTCTCCTCGCAATTCGTGTTCGAAAGTGATTGGGATCGAATCCCTGTCAATTTTTAACTAAGAGCGAGGGCGTGCTTACGTATGAACGGCGACACGCACAAACAGAGTGCGCCTAGCTAACAAGTCCGTCAATACAACTCTTCCATTTTCCCAAGGGTCGCCTATGACGTGCTTCGACTAAACTGATACACAGTGTTTTTGACCACATGCTTGCTCATGGATCTTCACAGATGAATGAATCTCACTAGCTCACCCTCGACCTACGCCCACTCAGAGCTTCGCCTTTCCTGTATTCTAGAATTCGATTATTGACTTCTTATCAACACCAAACGAGTGAAATGATCAAGAAAGACTGTACAGCAAAACCACCTTGTCTATGACGACTCAAAAAAGTCTGATTTGTGCTTGCATCGTGGCATAGGTCGCGACCATTGTGACAAAGCAGAGCAGTCTCACAGGGCAACACAGCGAGAACTTACCACCCACCCTTGCCTAAAAGCAGGCCCATTTCTTTCAACTCTTCGATTAGACCCTTTTATCTAAACCAGGTACCATCTTTGCTTCTCGGAAATAGGAAGCATAAGTTTCCCACAAAGAAGGTGCCTGCAATCCATAGCAGAAGAGCGTCGGCACCTCATATTCTGGCTATTCAACAACGCAGAAGTTCATCGCACTCGAACACAAAATTCCTGCCCAACAAGACATGCCGCATCATTTCTACCAATGCACGAAATTCTCAGACTGGATCACGCATTGCTGGTTAGCTCTCTGCTTCGGATTATGTGTTGGGACACCCAACAGCTCCTACGCGCAAGACGTGGCTATTCTGAAGTCCGCAGACATCGAAGCATATTCCGAGGCCATTGATGCCTTTAAACAGGCTCTTCCTTCCTCTTTTCAGGTAACCTTGGAGTATGACCTCCAGGGAGATATGGCTAAAGGACAAAGTCTCGCTCGAAGAATTCGCGCCTCCGATGCCGATGTCGTATTAGCCGTCGGGCTCAAAGCTGCTCTCGCCGCAAAACTAGAAATTCTTGATATTCCCGTCATCATGTGCCTGGTGTTAAATCCGAAGAAATATGACCTTCCGTCCAGCAATATGGTCGGTCTCTCGCTCACGATCCCTTTTGAAAAACACCTCAAACCCATTCAGAGATTAGCACCTCAGATCTTGCGAATCGGCGTGCTGTTCGATCCAGAGAAAACGCAAGAACTGAGAGATCGACTAGAGCAAGATGCGGAAAGGTTGGGGCTGACCCTTGTCTCCCAAGAAGTGCATTCGGAACAAGAGGTCTCAGGTGCTCAGAAATATTTAGAAGACACAGTCGACGCGATGTATCTTCTTCCCGATAGTACTGTCCTCACCGAACATACCTTGGACTTTCTCATCAGCTCGACCATGGAGGCGAATATCCCTCTCATCGGCTTCTCCGCTGGTTTGGTGCAAAGCGGGGCGGTGACTGGGGTCTATTTCAACTATGCGGACCTCGGACGACATGCCGCAGCTCTTGTTCCAACATTGCTAACACCAATGGCTTCTTCAAATTTAGGCACGATGGTCCCCCCAGATGTCGTTCATCAAGCCATTAATGTGAAGTCAGCCCGTTATCTCGGATTGCCTCTCACTCCCGATATCTTGAGAACCTTTGATGAGCACTATTAAAGACCATTTTTCTCAACTACGGGGTGGGCATATCAACAATCCTGTCGAAAACCAACCAAGATTCCTCAGTCTCCGAACCAAGTTCTCTTTGTTTGTGAGCTTAGTAATTATCTTGGTGTGTTCGGGTCTTAGTGGCTTCCTCATCCAAAAGGAATCCGAGATCATGAAGCGTTCGTTGATGAATACCGGAACTATCTTGGTTAACACGCTAAATAAAGTCAGTCTGAATCGTTTGATTATCCAGGACACAGACTATTTGGATAACATGTTAGAGGGTGCCCTATCGGCACCAGAAGTGGTGTATGCCATCATTCGTGATCAAAACGGCAATAGTCTCGTTGCCAAATCTAAAGGCAATCTCGTCAACATTGCTGAAGTTATTCGCGACAACAGCCACCCTCTCCTTCCCAATGAGGCTCATACCGCGCCATTGTTCTCCCAATCTTCTTCAACGCAAGACTCGCAACCATTGATTACGATTCTTCACACATCGGTTTCCGTGGGCCGCGTTTCGCTACAGACACAAAGTCCCGGCCTCCCAGGTCGTTCTAGATCAGTTTTCCATGAAACGATTTACGACTTTGCACTCCCGGTTTATCGCCAAGCGCGCCAGTCTCGCACGACAGACTTTCTTTCTTCGGAAACGCTCAGCCCCTCCGCAGCTGTGCCTCCACAATCAGGCGCCATCATCGGAATGATTCAGGTGGGTATTTCCACTGTCGCAATGCAGAACGCCTTAAACCAAACCGTGTGGAATATTGGCCTCCTCACTATTGGCATCATTCTGCTGGGTATTGGTCTCACTGTTTTACTGACAAACCGCATTATTACGCCTATGCAGCGGCTCGCTACAGCCGCGCACCAAATCGCAACCGGCAATATCCATGTTTCCGTCATTCCTGATAGCCAAGATGAAATCGGACAATTGACGCACAGTATTAATCAGATGGCTGAAGGGCTTCAGCAACGAGAGCTTTCCATTTCTACCTACATGACCACGATTACGAAACAGGTCCGACAACTGAGTACTCTCCACCAAACTGGAGCCATCATTACGTCGACTCTGGAAATGAATAAACTCTTTTCAACAATGCTCGACGTCCTCCACGAAAATTTGGGATTTCATCGCATGGTACTCATCCTAAAAAATGAGGATGAA
>JAJDBQ010000043.1 GCA_029261255.1 Nitrospirales bacterium | reverse complement strand
AGTACCCTCTTGAGACCAGGGGGAATCATCGTCTATAGTGCCTGCTCTATTGAACCGGAAGAGACCACGGAGGTCATCTCCGCGTTTTGCCAGGAACATCCAGACTTTCAGCCAGAACCCGTCACTCCTTGGGTCCCTGCTCCAGGGCATTCGCTCGTGACTGGTCATGGCCATTTGTCTACAGGGTTTCAGTCGTTTACCATGGATGGATTCTTTGCATGCCGCTTAAAAAGATCTGATTGACCATGACAACACCACTCATCGCCCCATCAATTCTTTCCGCAGATTTTGCCCGTCTGGCTGATGCCGTACAGCAAGTCGAAGCCGCTGGGGCCGATTGGATTCATGTTGATGTCATGGATGGCCATTTTGTACCCAATCTCACTGTTGGCCCTCCCATAGTTGAAGCTCTTCGCAAAGTGACCACCTTGCCATTAGATGTTCATTTAATGATGACCAATCCTGATGAGTTCATTCCTGATTTTGCCAAGGCGGGAGCTGATATTTTGACGGTCCATGTGGAAGCCTGTCCCCATCTTCATCGAACGGTTCAATCTATTAAAGAACATGGTGTGAAGGCGGGAGTCACCTTGAATCCTGCCACTTCCGCCACCACGCTGGAACAAATTCTTAGCGATGTGGATCTGGTATTGGTGATGTCCGTGAATCCCGGGTTTGGCGGACAAAAATTCATCGATTCAACCTTGGATAAAATTCGGCAGATTCGGACCATGATTACGGCCTCCAAAGGTTCCCCCTATCTTGAAGTGGATGGCGGAATCACGGTGAAGAATGTCGCGTCAGTGTTAACTGCCGGCGCAGACGTTCTCGTCGCAGGTTCGGCGATTTTTGGCAGCGACAACATGACTGACGCCATCAAACAACTACGTACAGCTGGCCAGACCGTGACCGTTTAAATCACTCTATGGATTCCCCAAACCAGACGGACAGCCTCCATCCTCTCGAAATTCAAGTCCTGCGAGCTCTCGGATCGGCCACAGACCAGTCCCTGACAGATCCAGAACTTATTCAATCCACCGCCCTTGCCCCTTCTCAAATCAGCATGGCGGTGGGTTGGCTACTCACCAAACAATTGCTCAGTCTCAAGTCTGAGACGACCACCACTTTGGTGACACTCACCGAGGTGGGAATCCAATTTCAGCAAGTCGCTTCACCTCCTGAATGGATTATTCAGACCGTCAACGCTGCCTCGCAAGACAGCCAAACAATTACCGTCAAAGACCTTCAAGCCACAGGACAATTTCAACCAACAGAACTCAGCCGAGCTTTTGGTCTGTTAAAAAAAGAAGGCGTCCTGTCCTTAGGCCCAGGTGGCGCTCTACAGACTACTGAGAAGAAAAGTGCTGCCGTTGCAGCTCTACGGATGTTACTCAATCAGATCTCTAAAGAAGCACATCCGTTATCATCATTTTCTGACGATCAGCAGGCCTTGCTTCGGCAATACTCGGTGAAGCGTGGCAATACCCAAGAGCCATTTCGTATTGACGACCATACGGAACGCGCCTACGCGTTAACGCCTGAAGGCCTGGGTTTGTTACCCAACTTAAGGGAGAATGCCGCCCAAGAGATTTCGCAATTGACGCCGGAGCTTTTAAAAGATGGATCCTGGCGGAATTGTACATTTCGAAAATATTCTATCCATCTCCGTCCTCCTCGATTGGCGGTGGGTCGACGCCATGCCTATCGAGAGTTTCTGGATACCGTCAAAACAAAATTGACGAGCATGGGATTCCAAGAAATGCGTGGCGAACTGGTGGAGACCGAGTTTTGGGATATGGACGCGCTCTATATGCCCCAATTTCATCCGGCACGCGCCATTCATGATGTGTATTTTGTGAAAGAGCCCACACATGCCAAACGCAGTCCCGAACCGTTTCTCAGCAAGGTAGCCGAAACCCATAAGAATGGGGGAACAACAGGATCCAAAGGATGGCAATATTCCTATGACCCTGAACGAGCCAAACGTTTGGTCCTTCGCAGTCAAGGGACCGCCGTCTCAGCTCGCACCTTAGCCACCAATCCGCCAAACCCCAGTAAGTTTTTTTCGATTGCCCGATGTTTTCGTTACGATCAGGTGGATGCTACGCATGCTACGGATTTTTTCCAGGTGGAAGGGATTGTGTTGGGCTCCGATATTAACTTTCGCACATTATTGGGATTGCTCAAACTCTTCGCCACTGAAATGGCGCAGGCCAAAGAAATTCGATTTCTCCCTGCGTATTTTCCCTTTACCGAACCTTCCGTAGAAATGCACGTCCGCCATCCGAAACTTGGTTGGATGGAATTGGGTGGTGCAGGCTTATTTCGGTCTGAAGTCACGGTGCCGTTGGGTGTCACCGTTCCCGTGATTGCCTGGGGTCTTGGCTTGGATCGGATGGCCATGGTCGCATTGGGGATTCAAGATATTCGCGATTTATTTACCTCGGACTTAGAAGCTGTGCGAAACATGCGCCGTCATTTCTAAAACTTCATTATGCCTACGATTTCAATTTTTCAAGAAGATTTTTCTCAACTCGTTGGACAACCGGCTTCCATGGCGGAGATAGAACAATGGATGCCTTTGGTCAAAGGCGAAGTAAAAAATGTCGTCAATGACACAGGTGAAGTGCGAGTCGAACTCCAGGATACCAATCGTCCTGATTTGTGGTGCGTCGAAGGTATTGCCCGACAAATTCGTTCGGTTCTGACAGGAAGTCTCAAGCCCTACGCCTTCTTTTCTGCTCGTGGACAAGCAAAACGGCGCATCCAAGTGATGCAAGGAATGGAAACCGTACGTCCTTATGTCGCAGCCTGCGCTTCCATTGGCTATCCCATGACTCAAGAAGGCCTGGCGCAATGCATTCAAACACAGGAAAAATTAGCCGATGCTTTTGGACGGAACCGTGAAACGGTTTCGATTGGCCTCTATCGGTTGGCATCCATTGCCTTTCCAGTCACCTATGGTCTCGTGCAACCTGATGAAATACGTTTTACGCCACTAGGATTTGACGAAAAAATGACGCCACATGAGGTCTTGACCCTTCATCCGAAAGGACTGGAGTACGGATCCATCTTGGCTGACTCCGAACGACTTCCCCTACTCTGGGACACCGATGGGCAAGTGCTATCTTTCCCACCCATCATTAACAGTCGAGAGCTTGGGGAAGTGCACATTGGAGACAGGGAATTACTCGTCGAAGTAACGGGAACTGACTTGTCGATGGTGATACTCGCATTGAATATTTTTGCGAGCAATCTTGCCGATAGGGGAGCCACTATTGAGCCAATTGATATTGTGTATCCCTATGAAACGTCGATGGGGAAAACCGTAAAAACTCCATACGACATGGGCAATACTCAAGAGGTGTCCTTTCATGCAATTGAACAGGCACTGGGCATGCCGTTAGGCCAAAAGGCGATTCAGGCTGATTTGGTATCCTATGGCTATCAAGTCAAATCAACCCGTCAGTCGATTACGGTCAAATTGCCTGCATTCAGAAATGATCTCATGCATGTGATGGATGTCGCTGAAGACGTTGCCATCACACGCGGCTATGATTCTTTCTCTCCCATCATGCCCCAAACATTTACAGTCGGGACCCTATCTGAGCAGGAACAAACCAGTGACCGGCTTCGCGATCTGTTAGTCGGATTTGGATTTCAGGAAATGTTTTCGAATATCTTGGCTTCGCGACAAGAATTTGTTGAACGAATGCAACTGACCGATACCGAACACGAATCCCTCGTGGAAATCGATAATGTCATGTCACTAACCTAC
>JAJDBQ010000042.1 GCA_029261255.1 Nitrospirales bacterium | reverse complement strand
GCCTATGCCGCAGAGATTGGAGCCATGAAAGTGACGGAAGAACTCGATGCGGTCAGGACGCTTGGGCTCTCGCCCATGCAATTGCTTGTCGTCCCGCGAGTCTGTGCGCTGGTCATCGCCGTTCCGTTGTTGACAGTCTATGCCGATGTGTTGGGAGTTCTGGGTGGTTCGATAATTGCTTCCAGTCAACTCAATGTCAGTTTTACCGAATTCGTCTCACGTTTTGAAGAAGCTGTGCCCATACGGCATTTTTTTATTGGAATTGCTAAGGCGCCGTTCTTTGCGATGATTATTGCCTTGGTTGGTTGTTACCAAGGTTTTCAGATCCGTGGCAGTGTGGACGATGTGGGACGGAGAACAACGATTAGTGTCGTCCAGAGTATATTTTTAGTCATTGTCTTCGATGCGTTTTGCAGTATTGTGTTGAGCTGGTGGGATTTGTGACGATGTTCCCTCCTATGACGTCTATGCCCAATCCTATCATCGAGGTCAGCCATGTCTGTACTCGTTTCGGTAAAGCGGTGGTCCATGAAGACGTGAGCCTAACCATTCAACAGGGGGAAGTGTTTGCCATTGCTGGTGGTAACGGCTCAGGCAAGTCGACCCTTATGCGAGAGATCATTGGATTACATGTGCCGGCTTCTGGGACCATTCGTCTGATGGGCATGGAGAGTACGGGATTGGGGCAGATGGGTGCTCAAGGCATTCATCGCCGGTTCGGCGTCATGTTTCAACAGGGTGCATTGTTTAGTTCGCTCACGTTGGAAGACAATGTGGCTGTTCCGTTAAAAGAACATACTGATCTTGATTCACAGTTGATTCGAGAGATTGTGGCATTGAAGATTGCGTCAGTCGGTCTTCCGATGGAGAGCGCGACGAAATTTCCTAGAGAGCTGAGTGGGGGGATGCGCCGACGGGCCGCGCTGGCCAGGGCCATTGTCTTGGATCCAGAACTGCTTTTTTTAGATGAACCGACAGCGGGGTTAGATCCCATCATCGCTGCGGGATTTGATGAGTTAGTCTTACAGCTGAAAGGCTTGCTGAAATTGACTGTGGTGATGGTCACGCATGATCTGGATTCCTTGTGGCGGATCGCCGATCGTGTGGCTGTTCTTGGGGAAGGGAAAATCTTAGGAATAGGCACAATGCAGGAGTTGGCTCATTCTCAGAATCCCATGGTTCACGAATACTTCTATGGTCCGCGGGGGCGGGCTGCGCGAGATCACTACGGAGAATAAACATGGAGCCCAAGGTTAACTATCTTTTGGCAGGCAGCTTTGTTGTTGTCCTTGGCATCGTGACTCTGGGCTTAGTCGTATGGTTGGGTAAGGCGGATTATCGAGGAGTGTATGACCGGTATGATACGTACATGCGCCAATCGGTGTCTGGTTTGAGTGTGAATTCTGCCGTGAAATATCGGGGAGTCGACGTTGGGCGGGTCAAGGACATTGCATTGAACCCGGAGAATACTGAAGAAGTACGTCTCGCGTTGGATATTCTTCAAGGAACACCTATTAAGACAGATACCGTTGCGACTCTTGAAACCCAAGGGTTGACGGGATTGGCTACGCTTAATTTAGAGGGAGGGAGTCGTGAGGCCCCAAACTTGGGTATTGAGCCTGGTCAGGAGTACCCGGTGATTCAATCTCGGCCCTCTCTATTTTTTCGGCTCGATATGGCTCTCTCACGTTTACTTTCCGAACAGAGTCTCACGAAACTCTTGAAAAATTTGAATGCCTTTAGTGAGAATGCGATGTCCATGATGAGTGAAGAAAATCGGGGATATGTTGAGAGGACGCTTGCCGATCTTTCCATCATTTCAAGCACATTGGCTGGGCAGAGTGATTCGATAAGTCATGCGATTGAAACGGCTTCGGAGTCGATGGAAAATCTTGCAATGTTGACTTCAACCATCAATGAAGAGATCCCACCATTGTTGAATCGGATTAATCAGAGTGCTGTGGCGGTCAAACAGGTTACGGAAGAATTGGCTCGGACGGGTCATAGCGTTGAGATGGTGGTGCAGGAGAGTCGGCCGGACATTGAACATTTTACGGGAGAGACGTTGGGGGAAACCGGTTTGTTAATTACCGAACTGCGAGAACTCACATCCACCTTGCATCGAGTCGTTCAGCAAGTCGAACAGAGCCCCGATTCTTTAGTGTTCGGACGGACGCCTTCAGTCAGAGGCCCAGGGGAGTAACGTGAAAATATCTTTGTGTTATCTTGCACTTCTATTATCTTTCGTTGTGTTGTCAGGGTGTAGTCTTAGGCGAGAAGTCCATGACCCCGTTCGTACGTATGTCTTAGAGAGTGATGGAGGGGTTAGTGGAGATGAGACTCGTCCTTCTCCTGTTGTGAAAAGGTTGCCGAGTTTGTTGATTGGGGTACCAGAGTCGGCTCCTGGGTTTGAATCTTCACGAATGGCATATATGCGGGTTCCACATGAATTGAATTTTTTTGCAACCAGCCAATGGGCAGAATCTCCAGCACGCATGTTGACTCCTTTGCTGGTCCAGAGACTTGAACGCAGCAGGATGTGGAGTTCCGTCATTCCAATGCCTACCTCGATTCGAGGAGACTATCGACTGGATCTGACCAATGTCGTGTTCGTACACGAGTTTCTTCAACAGCCTAGCCGTATGCGATTGGCATGGCGTGCTCAACTTATGAATCTTAAAGATCGGCAGGTTATAGGCACCAGAAATTTTGTAAGAGATAAAGAGGCGTTGACCGATGATGCCTATGGTGGCGTGTTGGCTGCTCATGAGGCCGTAAGCCGCCTCTTGGCGGATCTCCAGGGATGGTTGGTCGGATGCTTGGGAAGCGATTCATCGGCTGATTGCTAGTCAGTGTTACGGCGGAACGATTCAACGCTGAATGTGAAAACACCATTCCTTATGCCGACGTTAGAAAGAACGCCTTGCACGCGGCATTAATTCCTACCACCAATTCATTATTTGCCGTTGGTCTCGTTTCCTTGCCAGGAATGATGACCGGCCAAATCCTCTCTGGCATTTCCCCTCTTGTGGCTGTCCAGTACCAAATTGTGGTCATATGTATGATTTTCGGAGCCTCCAGAATGTCCGCGACACTCTATCTTGTACTGGCAAAAAACCGTTCGTAAATTTCCAGAGCTGCGCAATTCGTTAACCCTTCACTCAAATTTTACTCCGGCCAAGGCAGTTCCTCATCGGTGACCACAGTGTGCTTGACCATGCTTGCCATACGAACCGCAGATTTAATGGAATAGGAGAGCATCACAGAATGGTTCGCTATATTCACTTTTCCCGCTGCGATGGCGCTGCAGAAAATTTGGCTGGCTGCTTGAAGAATGGCCTGGTCGCTTTGATTCAGTTCATTACTCAAATCCATGATAGCCTCCTTGATTTGTTTGTTGATTCAGATGATGCGAAAAGCCCGCTTTGACCCATGCCGTCAAACACGAATTGGACGGCCAGAGCGTAAAGAAGCACTCCGAAGACCTGACTGACGATATGTTACCTGCGATACTGAGAGCTTTCTGAATGTATGCCACCCCCAATGAATAAGAAAGGCCACCCCAAAAAATTATGAGGATCGGCCATGCCAAAGCCCCGGAGTTTTCAGAAGAATCATGGTCTTAAGGGCTGATGTGGCCCCAGTTGTCGGATGTAGGCGGTGACGGAGCGCATTTCGTCCCCACTCACTTTCCTCCACCAACCGTACATGGGGCTAAATGCCAATCCCCATATGATCGTTCCTCGCAGGTCCATTTCTGATTTCGCTCGAAATTCAGGGCGATGAAAATTCGCAGGAGAGACGATGAGATTAACGGCATCCGGTCCATCGCCTTTTCCATGCAAGCCGTGACACCCGATACAATGGGCCTTATATATCGCTTCTCCTTTCTGTGGAGAGACTTAGACCTCTTCGCTCTGAGCCGGAAGGGGCAACTCAAGAAGAAAGATGAAACTGAACAAGAAAACTGCATGTTTCATGGAATCGTGCTCCTATGAAAAGTCATTTCATTCTTGTCGGATCAGAATGCCGATCAGCCGATCTAGGGCTGATGCTCATTTCATTATTTTCTCTGCCAAAGTAACTAATGAAACGGACGCATTTACGATTTGCTCGTTGATGTTTTGGCTGATCGCGCGCGCTTGGTTGGAGCTGGCGGCCCTGCCATGCTATTCGAACACATTTGTCCTTATGCGACCATTTATATTGAATAGATCCTTTAAACGCCAGATCCAGATGCTTTCCTAGCCTCTGTGCGAAGTGTTCCGTGGTGGTTTCAATGTCTGCACCGTCAGGGCGAGTCCGGATGGTCATCACCCGTTCCAGAGGATTGTTGCGATCGGCTTGGTGTTCTTCATTATGGATGTGACCGAGAACCTCGGCTTTATGGGCTCCCCAATTAGGCCAGTGGATTCTAAGAAACCCTTCGGCATAGCCGTCTCGAAGTTTTCGGCAAGCCGGGCACACAAAACTCTGAGGAACCAGAATCTGTTTTGTCGGTTTTTTAGGGCCGGTACCTGTTGATTTTCGGGATTGCGAAGATGAGGTCTCCGGGAAGCTCCACCGTTTTCGGTAAAACACGGCAAAACATTCGGGACATTCGAGCAATCCCTTCGGCGTCTGTTTCATCGAGTAGGGATCGTCAATGATTTCTTTTTTCTTTAAAGATTGTGTGGAATATCGGTTACTTCTTGGCACCGTCATACTGATACCTCACAAATCACCGCGTTAATTTTTTTTCGTCATGCCTGATTTGGAACCAATTTCCATGCCATGTTTGTGGTTTCAAAATGTTGCGTATTGTGCAAACGAACCTGTTCGTTCTGAATGTTCCTGTAGCAAGAGGCGACAGTGCTCTGTTTTATAGTGGGGAAGTTTTACGCAGTAATGTGGTAGTAGGGCTGTGTTGTGGTCAAAGTAAACCCGAAAAAATTTTGTTAATTCAAGCGGAAATAGAACAGCCAGTTTAGTTGGCATAGACTTCGCAAAAGAAGGTTTATCAACTTATTCACAATGAATGGAGGTTATATCATGAGTCTTTTAACACGCTGGGATCCAACGCAGGATATTCAGGAATTTGAAAAACGGTTATCGTCTTGGATGGGGCGACCTTCGCTTGCCAAGGATCGAGACAAAGAATCTATGAGAGTGATGGATTGGGCGCCATCAGTCGATATCACCGAAGATGATAAGGAATATTTGATCAAAGCGGATCTTCCAGAGATCAAAAAGGAAGACGTGAAAATTTCTGTTGAAGATGGAGTGTTAGCCATCTCAGGCGAGCGGAAGTATGAGAAGGAGGAAAAAGGGAAAAAGTATCATCGAGTGGAACGTTCCTATGGCAGTTTCGAACGAAGTTTTTCTGTGCCTGCGGATGCAGAAGAAGAGAAGGTGTCGGCTCAGTTCAAGGATGGCGTCTTAATGGTTCATCTGCCAAAAGGCGAAACGGCGAAGCCTAAACGTCTGCAAATCAAAGTCTCGTGATTTGCAAGATGGCACTATCAGATATCCGTGTTTTTGGTGGAACCTTCTGGTATGGACATGACGGTTGCACCGTCATGTCTGCCATCCCTCTCTAGTCTGCTCCAGGAAGGAGCTTTGGCAAATTGTGTCGTACATGAAATCCGTTTGACAATGCTCAACGAAAGGTCCAACATTTCGGGGAAATTGAGGAAGGCTTGTTTAGCGTGGTGGAGATAGGTCTGTGAACGATTTGAGCGGATCTGGATAGATGGTGCCACATTCTCGACAGACTAATTTTCCTGTGGAGTGCCCATCTTCTGCGACATGGCAATCGACGACGCGAGCATGTCGACAAGATTTATCGCCGTGTTTGGCGTTCCATTTTTTTGAAGACAACCGGCCTCGTCATCATTCATGAGTAGGATCCTTGTGAGAAGCGAGATAATGAGAGGTATTAATACGGTTTCACAATGGTTGGTTCTCCGCGAATATGAAATATGGAAGACGTATGTTTAGTGTTCTGTCTCAGGGGGGAAATACGGCTCACTTTGTCTGGCCATTGACCTGAATTGTAGAGATTTCTTTGAATCAATGAAAGCGTGTGGACATCAATTGGAGTGGTAGCATATCAATGAGAGGTAATACTTGTGAGCAATCTCGGTGAATCCGAACGTGTTCTGTGGGAAGCGTATCCCTCTTGGGGTCAGTTCAGTTGGTTGTATTTTTTGAGCCTCTGGACAGCTTCAAGAGGGGTGATTTTTCTGTATGCCGAAGTTCCTGGTTGGATGATGTGGATCGTAGGGGCAGGCTTTCTGG
>JAJDBQ010000041.1 GCA_029261255.1 Nitrospirales bacterium | reverse complement strand
CATGCGGATTTTTTGGAGATCCTGATTACTCAGAATTGGTTGCTGGAGTTTGATCCGCCGACAGGCTTCCGGGATTTCAGCAATCAGGTTGGGCTTGGGTCCAATATTTGTCACAAGGGACATGACCAAATGCTCACGAATGGGATCTATCGGAGGATTCGTCACTTGGGCAAATAATTGTTTGAAATATTTAAACAGCAATTGTGGACGCTGAGACAACACGGCCAGCGGTGTATCCGTCCCCATAGAAGAGGTTGGTTCCTCACCATTCATGCCCATAGGGAACAACACCATCTTCAGTTCTTCTACGGTATACCCAAAAGCCTGTTGACGCTGTCGAAGCGTGGGATGATCAGGTTGCGGAACATTCATGGGCTCCGGCAACTCATCTAACGAGACGCGATGCTGAGTCAGCCATTGCCTGTAGGGTTTCCGTTTGGTGATATCGGTTTTGATTTCTTCGTCGTCAATGATCCGCCCTTCGACCGTATCAACAATAAACATCTTCCCTGGTTTCAGGCGCCCTTTCATCCGAATATTTTGTGGATCCGTTGGCAACACGCCGGCTTCAGAGGCCAACACGACGACATCATCTTTTGTCACTTGATAACGACAAGGCCGTAATCCATTACGATCCAAGGTCGCGCCGACCAATTTCCCATCAGTGAAACACACACCTGCCGGACCATCCCACGGCTCCATGACTGCCGCATGATATTCATAAAATCCACGACGATCAAAATCCATTTGTGGGTTCCCTTGCCAAGGCTCAGGAATCAACATCATCATGGCATGGGGAAGCGGTCGGCCAGCCATCACCAAAAATTCAATCGCGTTGTCTAAACAGGCTGAATCACTCTGCGTCGCATCATCAACAATCGGAAACAGCTTTTTCAGGTCATCGCCAAACAGTTCAGAGGCCAACCGTCCCTGCCTTGCCCGCATCCAATTCACATTCCCTTTGAGCGTATTGATTTCTCCATTATGTATGGAATAGCGGTAGGGATGAGCGAGAGACCACGTAGGAAAGGTGTTGGTACTAAAACGGGCGTGAACAAGGGCCAAGGCTGACACAAACGTGGGATCAGCAAGATCAGGGTAAAACAACGCCACTTGATCAGGAAGCAGCAAACCTTTGTACGCAATGGTATTGCAGGACAAGCTTGAAATATACACCCATTCCTTGTCATGTAACGCTGATTCACGAACAGCTCGAGTCATCAATTTCCGAATGACATAGAGCTTCCGTTCAAATTGCGTCGGATTGAGGGAGGCGCGCGCAATAAAGAATTGCCGTATCGCTGGCATCGTCTTACGGGCTTCGACACCAATAAACTCTTCCTTGGCTGGAACATCTCGCCACCCCAAAAACTCTTGCCCTTCGTCTCGAACAATCGATTCAAACAAAGCCTCACATTGCTCTCGTGCCTGCCGATCTTGGGGCAAAAACACCATGCCCACCCCGTAACCGCCGGCCAACGGTAATTGAATGGCCAATTCACCTGCGACACGCTGAAAAAACGCATGCGGGATCTGGCACAAAATACCAGCCCCATCCCCTGTGCAGGGATCACAACCGGCAGCCCCTCGGTGTTCGAGATTCTTGAGCACCAAGAGCCCCTTTTCAATCATGTCATGAGACTTGTGACCCTTGATGTGAGCCACAAACCCAATTCCACAGGCATCATGCTCATGTTGAGGATGATACAGCCCTTGAGCTGGAGGTAAACCAGGGATATTCATGCGAGAATGCTCATCTCCATTTCTATCGGTACGATCCACTATTTCACCTACGAGGACTGAAAAATTATAGGAAACTGCCTCTATTAGGGACACGTCACCCCTCTAAACTATTCAGAGAGTCTCAGGAATGTCGAACTGGTCCCGGAGATTTTCTACAGATAAAGGAAAGAACGAGTCGGAATTGTCTCCGCCCACAGTAATCCAAAGTAAAAAAATCTGTCAAGACAACTAATTGAAATTCCAGCATTTGTAAGTATGATCATGAGGGGGTTTTGTCTTGGATTCATGCGGGATTCACCAACCTCAGTAACCTTGACAATCCACAGGAGACTCCATAGTATCGCGCCCATGGCCAATGATCCTGCCGTAAAAGCCATGGATTCCATGGAAGAAGTGTGGGAAGCCTTTCGACCGGAATTAAATGAGGTCGAGGCTCAGATTGAAAAACATCTGCATTCTCATGCCCCACTCATTAACACAGTGGCCGATCATATCCTCTCTAGCGGAGGCAAACGGATTCGGCCTCTCCTCTTAATTCTCTCTGCCAGACTCTTCAGCTATCCCGAAAAGGAATTCCTGCTTCTGGGAAGTCTTGTGGAGTTCATCCACACCGCCACATTACTACATGATGACGTCTTAGATGAAGCCGATATCCGTCGAGGGAAAAAGACGGCCCGACGCGTGTGGGGCAACCATGCCAGCATTCTGGTTGGTGACTACCTTTACTCGCAAGCCATGGCGCTCATCGCCTCGTTTCACAACCATGACATCAACGAGATTATGGCCGATGCCTGTCGAAAAATGGCCGAAGGCGAAGTTCTGCAACTCTGCGCCAATAGCCAACCTGATCTCACCGAAACCGACTATCTGAAAATAGTAGAATATAAAACCGCCATCCTTGTTGCGGCCTCGTGTAAAACGGGTGCCATTATAGGAGGTGCCTCTCTGGAAGAGCAGATGGCCCTTTATCGATTTGGCTATAACCTCGGAATGGCGTTTCAACTCGCGGATGATCGGTTGGATTATTCAGCAGATCATGCCAAACTTGGAAAATCCTTAGGGCAAGATATTCGTCAGGGGATGATCACTCTTCCTCTGATTCATCTCCTCCAGACATGTTCTGCCGATGAACAAACCTGGTTGAAAGAAAAAATCCTCTCTCACTCCGTTGACGATCAAGAGCTTGAACGTATCCTGGGAATGATGCGAACACAAGGCTCGTTGGCCTATGCCACCAGTCGCGCGCGCGAGTACATTGAAGCGTCAGCGTTAGACCTGGTTTCCTTCCCTGAGAGCCCTGCCAAGCGATCCCTTGCCATTGTGTCCGCCTACATGGTCAACCGCGACCAATAGCATCATTCGACTTAAATCTGTCCCCCCCGGTCTTTCCCGACATATATTAACGGGAATCCATCTTTAGTTTTTCGAATGAGAAACATCACATCAAATAAGCAGGGGAACCTCTTCCCATTGATCTAAACAACAATATCCAAGCAATTTCTATACTGCCGGGTTTCGCCCTCGGGGACTATCTACTTTTCTTTCGGGAAAAGAATCCAAAACCATGTTGACCCAGGCGTAGACCTTCGCATTCCCGGTTCGGTTCGGTTCGCCCATCCCAGCAGCCCGCAAACTCGCTAGACTCAAACAGAGCGCACCTTTTCCCTTATCGATTCCACAGCTCAACCACACCACAAGGCCAGTGATGACTGCTGAAACAATGAGTCCTGAAGTCTGATCGAGGTCCTTAGCTGCGCATCATAAAATGACTTAGAAGCATGGAGACTAAGACTATTTCCATGGATCATAGGATCCAAAATTCCATAAATGACCTTCTGGATCTCGACATGAATATAAGCGCCCGCCATGATCTTGGTCTTCGGGCTTCATGATTATTTCAGCTCCAGCACTTGACGCTTTGCTGCAATGAGTATCGACATTATCAATGATGATATATGGGCTCTGCGTTCCAATTCCACCAACAGCTCGTGGCGTTTTTTGCAATTCATCAAAAGGAGTATCTCTGACTGAACTAACCATGATCATGCCACCATTCCATGTAAGTTGAGCATGGAGAATGACTCCTGACTCACCAGACACGACTAAATGCTTTTCAAATCCAAATGCCAGGCACAGCCATTCGATAGCTGTTTCAGCGTCTTCATATTTCAATGTTGGAATGATGCAATTGGGCACGTTTGGCTTCTTCCAGAAAAAGCGATGACGTCCTTACAATCTAGCTTACAATAACTTCCACAATTTCGTGGTCGTAAATAGTCGATGTTATGCAGTCTCCCATTCAGTTACATCCAAACGTTAATGGCGTCAGGATTTAGGTAATTGTGATGCAGCAATTCATTATCAGCAATCATGGTCTAGCTCTTTTTGGATTGCGCTTTCAGCTCAGTCCATGACGTAAGATTCATCTTTGCCATGTGATTATTTGGATTGAGTGTTAAAGCCTTCTGACAGCATTCAATCGCCTCATCGTATTTTCCAAGAAAGCCAAGAGAGGCTCCCTTGCAGGTCCACGCAATATCATCGTCAGGGTTGATTTTGAGGGTGTCATCACACACGAGACCGACTTCCTCATGCTTTTGAAGATTTCCCAATGCAACGGCCTTATTATTTAATGCATAGGTGCTGGTGGGTTCTATAACAAGGGCCAGATCGAATGCACCAATCGCATCTTCAAATCGTTTGAGCCCATTCAAAGCTAAGCCGATATTGACCTGCGCATTGGAATCGGTCGGATTCAACGTCGTGGCCGTTGAGAAATCGATGAGCGCCTCTTCAAGCCTGCCTAGCTTGAAAAATGCAAGGCCTCGTTTGAACACTGCAACAAAGTGTTGCGGTTCTAATGTTAACGCTTTTGTGTAACATTCAACAGCCTCATCATAGTTGTTAAGCGAGGCAAGAGAATTTCCTTGTGCACAAATCGTGTCTGCAGTTTCCATAGGTTCCTCTTTCGCCATTGTATCGATTTCCTAAATTCTCACGAAATAGCATGACGTATTTGGTCACATTGAATCAAAAAAAAAGAGCCTCTCATCTGTGAGGACAAGAGGCTCGCTTTACAGAAAATAAGGCCAGAAATGTTGGGGCTAACCCCAAAAATCACGATATCCGAGAATGCATGAGGGTTCTTCTTTCGGAATAGGCCATATGATCAACCGCCTTCAGCAGCAAGCTCTTCCAAGACTTCCATTTCAAGCGGTGAGAGTGGTTGATAACGACTTATGTATACCGTTCCACATATCAAACAAACCAAAAATCCGACATCCTCTCCTTTTCCTGAGAGTAACGGATCAGCCGAACCTCTATGAGCACAAATGATATTGTTATATTTAGCGTAAAAAGTTTCTTGCAGACGATGCGCCTCTTTTAACGTCACTGATAACCCCTCTTAATCATGAACAAAAAGAGGGGGTAACAAAAGATATCAAAATATGTCTGAGCTGTGCCAGGAAAAAATTCAGTAGTGGTGAAATTTGAAAAGGTGGCCTTTGATCCAACTCGAACTTCCAGCATTTGTTGTCATCTGACAAAACAAAGTATTCCGTTACCTTTCCTGTTTTTGGGCATCTCAAATATTGGTCTATCTTTCCAGGTCCTACCCTATTCTGCTTAAGGCTTAAGCATTTTCACTTTTTCTATATTTGACGCCTGCTATCAGGCCTTATAGATGGACGCTCTTCCATTTCAGTGGGCCTTGTCTGAGCCTAGCAAGTTGGCCCGCTTTGCCTTTTCCTGCGTCTATCTCATCTGATCTGTCCGGACTAGGTGTCGATGGCGTTGCCTCCTTTTGCCGAAACAAAAGTGGGTCAGCTGACGGGACGAAACCCGGCCCTTGGCGTATCAACAATGACGGAGAAAAGAATACCCAGAGGGCAAGGGAGTTTTGAAATGTTTTGCTTGGAAGTTATTGCACGACTTACCGGAAGGCCTCTTGGCGATCAATCCGACAAAACATGTTGACACCAGCCCAAATCAGATGCTTCTGCTGCGCGGGAGTTAATTCAACTTTAATCTCGAGATATCGTTCATTTTTCCAAATAAGATAGGCGACTCCCACTTACAATGCAGATCTTGCTTCTACCAACGAAACGCTCAACGACAGATTCGACCCATAATCGTCTAATTCATTGCCTGATGAGCGTCTTGTCTATTGTCATTGTCAGGTCTGTACGCTTTCTATTTCTGAGAATACGCCTTTTTAGGCCAGCGACGTTTCAGGCAAATCCATTGTCCTGGTGCTTCTCTAATCCACTGTTCAAATTTCCTATTCAATTGACCCGTCATATCGATGGCCTGTTCCGCGGAAGATGCTGCAGGGTTATCGGGTAGTATTGGCTTGTCGGCACAGATTCGGTAACGATAGCCTGGGAGTCGTACAACATGAACGGGTATCAAAGGACATTGGTAGCGCAAGGCAAGGCGAGCCGGTGTGGTATTCGTGGGGGCCTCAATACCAAAGAAGGGGATCATCTCGGCGCCGTCCAGTCGCGTATCTACCGCCAAACCAATTGAATGGCCATTCTTGAGTTCACGAGCCAATGTTCGAATGCCGCCATCACGGGATACCAGGCGTGCGGGGAAGGCTTTGCGTAATTTGAGAAAAAATTCTCTGAAATAGGGGTTGGACTCCGGTGAATAAATGATAGAGACACAGAAATTAAACTGGGCTGCCAAAAAGTTAGTAAATTGCCAAGCTTGGGTGTGTGCAGTCACAAAAACAATGGGTTGATCCCCGCCCAAAACGTCTTCGCTCTCTTGGGCAACAGAAAATTCAAGCCGTTGCTCACGCTGTTCCCATACCGTCAGCATATGAAGCAATTCTGAAAGAGCAAGACCCAGGCTGCGGAAGGTTTCTCGGCTAAGTTGCTGGATCTCTTGTTCAGTTTTATCGGGAAAGACTAGTCGCAAATTTTTTTGGGTTGTCTTAATTCTTGAAGTGAAACCAGCAAGCGTTTTGATAAGCCAGCTACTAAGCCTGCCCGAAAGCTGCATCGGCAATGCCCTTAGTATCAGCAATATTCCAGCTAATAGCCATGCTTCCATCTTCCACGCGATTTTTTTCAAAAAGGGGAAAGCCCTGATTAGACGCCGAGGAACGAGACAGTGTTTAGCCATAGTTCATCCTACGAAGTATGGTGCGTAAAAATCCAGCAGGAGCGTTTGAGTCAGTTTGTGATAATAGAAACTGAACATGCCGCCGAGCTGGCCTATAGCGGTCACGCACGATGGTGGCTATCGAATAGGACGGAGCATGAGGTAAGAACGAGACCATTCTCGCGGCAGGATCGGAATGCTCACCGATCGCGTGCAACAGATAGTGCTACTTCCTCATAACACCGCAAGCATCATGTGGAAGTCTGGTAAATGCTGGACCTAATCTTGGAAAGAAACATGCTCCTACTGGATACCACAAGAAAGAGAAGAGCTAGAGTCGGGCACTTCACACAAAACCACTAAAGAACAATAGGCCATAGCGTTACATTTCCCGTTCATGAAACAGATCGCTGCAGTCGGTTACTTTTTGCCCGCGTTAGCTAGCTTGATGATGGAATCGACTCGGTGGACTATCTGAACCAGTCCAACCCCAGTCTTCCAACATTTCCCGTAAGCTAGCGTCATCTGTACTAGGATCGTATGGATCCCTCGGCTCTGAGAGACAAGAGTAGCCGAAACCGAGAGTAATTAATTCATCTGAATATGGAGCGATTATCTTGAAGTCAGTGACAAGCAGCATGCCCTTAGAGGCACCGAAATCTCGAAGGAGAACCGGCACAGTGACCGATCCAGACGACACAGCGACAACGAAGGGCGTCTCGATTCTCAGTTTCCACCGAGCGGCAATCTCACACCATTTAGTCTGAAAGCTCGACTTCGACATATTCGCTTTCTCCAGCTAACTATCAATCCACGCCAACAGCGTCGTGATAGTTTACTGCTTTTAGCGGAAACCATCTTATAGAAGACCGTAGTCGGTTACATTTTTCCTTTCAAATAGGATTCTGTGCCGCAGTCTTTAATCATCACTGCCGAGACACAGTCGCTTGGCAATGTCGTAGCACATTCCGCATAGCAGCTTCGCTCCTAGGAGTTCCTCAGCCTCGCCTACCCACTCACCATTTGCTCTCGTAGCACGCTCATTGCACTCTTCACACCAAGCGTCGGGTCGAGTGGTATTGGATTCATTCGACCAGAAGAACCCAACAGGAACGTTGGCTCGTAAGCTGTTTGCAATGTGTTGGCACACAAATGTCTCCCCCTGCGTACCATGAGATTCACACTCTACTGAGTTGGTCACAAGGTTCCTCCCTAGTTAGGAAATAAATCATCTGCATAACTAGAAATTGACGCCCATTCAAATTAAAAATCTATCGGCATGTAACGCTATGGGTCATTCCGTTATATTTCAAAGGAATCTCAGTTTGTTAACAAAATGAAAATTCCTTTAAAGCAATAACTTATAAATTCACTATATTTATTGATGATGACCAAAATGTAACCGTTCTCCTTAGCGAAGTGTTACATGTTCCCCATTTTTTTCATCTCATTTGTCCATCGGTCTTGACTAATCCTTTCATACATCTCCCCTGGCCTTTTGGTGGGGCCGAGCAGTGCAGCCGACACCGGAGAAAAGGTGCGCACTGTTTGAGCGCAGCGAGTTTGCGCGCCGCCGAAGTCGGCGAACCGCGCAGCAACCGCGTTGAAAGTCAAGGCACAGAACCTTTCCCTAGACTGCTTGCACC
>JAJDBQ010000005.1 GCA_029261255.1 Nitrospirales bacterium | reverse complement strand
AACGACGCTGCCATGCATCCACAGATCGGCAATGTTGGCGAGGTCTAAGTTGTATTCACTTTTGGACATGAGTTCAAAGCCTTCCGCATAGCCTTGCATCATGCTGTACTCAATGCCATTGTGCACCATCTTCACATAATGTCCTGCGCCATGACCGCCTACATGGGCCCAACCGTCTTCCGGCGCCAGCGTGGTGAAGATGGGAGCGAGGTGTGTGACAGGTCCTTTCTCGCCACCTACCATCAAACAATAGCCGATTTGCAAGCCCCAAATGCCACCACTGGTGCCAGCATCCACATAATGGATACTCCGTTTTTGAAGGTCGGCGGCTCGGCGTACATCGTCATGAAACTTAGTATTGCCACCGTCAACGACAATGTCATCTTCTTCCAGAATGGTCCAAAGATGTCGGATCGTTTCTTCGGTGGGATCACCAGAAGGCACCATGACCCACACTGCTCTTGGTTTAGGGAGCTTGGAGACGAGGTCTTCAAGTGAGGTGGCGCCGGTTGCGCCTATTGATTCCGCTTGTGTGATGAGCTCAGTCGAGCGATCAAAGGCGACGACCCGATGCCCGCCTTGGGTCAGACGTGTCACCATATTCATGCCCATTTTACCGAGTCCAATAAATCCAATATCCATTGCGCCCCTCCTTGGGTTAAATCATTCTGATAACTCTTCGGTCCGTGAACAACGAAAGATTAGGGCGATGAATGGGAAGTTGGTCGATTCCGGCGTGCCACGGTGTGGGCTGCGCGTTTGGTATTGAGGGCGACGTCTAAGTTGCAGGCCGCAGTGATGAGTCCAAAATGAGTGAAGGCCTGGGGGAAGTTGCCCAATTGCTCACCGGAATGTGAGACCTCCTCTGCATATAATCGGAGATGATTGGCATAGCTTAACATCTTTTCAAAGATCAGTCTCGCCTCTGTCAGGCGCCCAGCTTTGGTGAGGGCCTCGACCAACCAAAAGGTACACATGCTAAAGGTGCCTTCTTCGCCCTCTAAGCCGTCGTCGGCGGCAGTGTTCGTATCATAGCGATAGACTAAGCTCCCCAGTGCCAATTGTTCCAACGTCCGATCGAGCGTGGAGAGCATACGGGGGTCGGTAGGAGACACAAAAAAGACCAGTGGCATGATCAGGTTGGCGGCGTCTAAGGCTTCTGAGTCATAGGATTGCACGAACGCGCCAACTTTGGGGTTCCAGCCACGATCCATGATTTCACGGTAGATTCGGTCGCGCTCCGTCATCCATCGTGCGCGGTTTCCAGGAAATCCTCGTTTGTCTGCTAGGCGAATCCCACGATCCAAGGCCACCCAGCACATCACTTTAGAATAGACAAAATGTTTCCGTCCGCCGCGAACTTCCCAAATCCCTTCATCGGGTTGTTCCCAGTTTTCGCACACAAAATCCAACAGCCGGCATAGGTTGACCCACAGGTCGTAGGAAATGGAAGCCCCATGTTTATTGTAGAGATAAACGGCATCCATGAGTGCACCATACATATCCATTTGCAATTGCCCTGCGGCGCCGTTTCCAATGCGGACGGGGCGAGAGCTGCGGTGCCCGTCCAGATGTGGGAGTTCTTCCTCAGTGAGGTCGCGACGACCATCAATGCCATACATGAGTTGAATGGAGCCATCTTCATTCAATTCGTGGCAGCGTGCGTTTATCCATTCCATAAAGCGACCGGCTTCGACTGTAAACCCTAACCGTAAGAGCCCATAGAGGGCGAACGCGGAATCGCGAATCCAGGTATAACGATAATCCCAGTTGCGTGGTCCACCAATATGTTCGGGCAAGCTCGTTGTTGGCGCGGCGACAATCGCGCCGGTTGGCGCGTAGGTCAGGAGTTTGAGGGTTAAGGCTGAACGGTGTACGACTTCTCGCCATCGGCCATCGTATTGGCATTGTGAAAGCCAGCGTTGCCAAAAAGCGGAGGTATTGCGAAAGGCCTCTTCTCCAGATTCTGGAGTGGATAAGAGCGGCGTCCCATTCTTTGTTTCTAAATACTCAAGAAAAAAGGTGAGGCTCTCGCCCTGCTGAAGCGTAAATTCTTGAAAGGCGACCCCTTCGCGTGTTTGGAGGGGGATGGGACTCACTAAGCCGACCGACTGGTCACCTGATCGAAAGATAATCCCTTTCGGTTGCTCATCAATCTCATGTGAATCACGTCCAAAATTAAACCCCGGCGAACATTCCAAACGAAACGTCACGGTTCCACGGACGACAGACAGCATGCGAATGATTTGGTGGCGACGTGGGCGGTAGCCAGCTTCATCTGATTCCACCGGCATGAAATCAGTCAGTTCGCCAACCCCGTCATGTTGGAGAAAACGGGTCAGGAGGATATTTGTTTCCGGCAAGTACATTTGTCGCGTATTGCCTTTTTGGACAGGTGAAATTTTAAAATGTCCACCAATTTTGTCGTCGAGAATGGATCCGAAAATACTTGGGGAATCAAATCGAGGAAGACAGCACCAGTCGATGGAGCCATCAATACTGATAAGGGCTACGGTATGTAAATCACCAATAATTCCGTAATCACCAATATTTGTATAACTCATGAAGCTCCTACAGGGGGCAATGGGTGAGAGAGGGCGACTGTTTCATTAATAATACCCAAGAAATGCGCGTAATACTATATGTAGCGTTAGATTTATTCATCGCTACCTAGATGTTCCATCAGCGCGGCATAAACCTCACAATTCGCCCAACGGTCTCTCTTCGTGCATTAAACGAAGTCATAATTCTTTCTATGACCTATCGGAAACGAGAAGCACGGGCTGTATCAAAAGTACAGAGGTCAGAGAAGTAAAGAGGACAGAGAAAAGGCGTCAAGAGGAATCCTTTGTTCCTCGCATGTTTTACTTTTTTTCTCAAGCCCAGACACGTCACCTACACACGGATATCAATGTGCGAAGTCGAGCCGTCTAAGCGTGGGGTCCGATCGTCAGTCTGCTCTTTCTGAGCATCCTTTTGCTTCTTCCGTTGCTGGCGATAATAGGAGCTGTTGGGGCCTGCATCGCCATCACCAACGGTTGAAGGTGCACGAATCGGGGCAACGGAAGAGGGTGGGGGAAGATTGTTGATTTCCATAGAGCACCTATAGGGTTGTAGGTGGTTGCCAGATGTTCTAGCCTTTTTTCTCTCTTCCTATTACTTTTCGTCAAAATTTCTTAAATCTTTAGTGAAATGTTGAAAAAAGCCGCCAGCGGCGTTCTCGTCTTTGTGCCGTGCTCTCGTACTGGAAGTACGTTCCGCGCGTCAAAAAGGCTGCGGCCTTGCTGGACGGACTTTTTTGAACATTCCCTCAGCTCCTGATGTCGGAAGTTTTCTAGGACGTATACGCGCTAATTTCGATAGATCCCCATTGGGATTGGTCTGTGGCTTTTGTCCTATTCGTGCATATCCGAGAGGAGAAGTATAAAGAGAAGAAGGGCGATGGAGAGAGTACTTAACCAAGTTAGTTCTAGTCTTGAATTAATGACATATGGAAAGGATCGTTTGATTATACGATTATCTGCAAACCTGATAGAGAAGCATTGCATATCCAGTCTCAGTTTACGCCTTTTGCCTTGTTTTGGTGAGTGTTTATACTAGTTGGTATTTTTACTATTTCATAAGTTGTTGTAATTATATGTAATTTATGTCGAATGCTTGGCTGTTCTTACGTAGAAACATTCATTTTTTTGTATGCTCTGTCGGAAATATTTACGTAATAATCATGTATCAGATTTCGCACCCCAATTAAAATATAAGTATTTCAATGTGTTGTGGAATAATTTTTTGTGGCATATAATGTGCTTGTCAATGAGTAATTAATTAAAAATTCCCTCTAACTATAGATTAATTCATAAAGGGGAAGTAAATCATGAAGTTAAGCATACTAAAGTCTTTTGTTTTTGGTCTGATGATATTTGGAAGTGCAAATTCTGCATTGGCTATGCCTATGCCAGCATTTTCATGTAACGATGCATTCGGTCTTGTAACGGCAACTGGCAGAGGGAACTTTGATGGGTGCATAGGTCCCAATGCTGGGAATGAAGGTGCAATGAACTTTGCTGCATTGCTTACTGCTATTAATGGTGGTGTTTTTGATGGTATAACGAATTGGGTGCCTGATGCTAAGTTTGACTCTGGAAATGGAGCAGTAGATGCCGGTCCTAACAACTCTAGCTTCACAAATTCTGGGCAACCAGGTAATTCCGGAACATGGAGCCTTGGTGCCCCAACCACTGATGCAATTGTTCTTACCCTCAA
The DNA here is from genome assembly GCA_029261255.1 of Nitrospirales bacterium. Lineage (GTDB taxonomy): Bacteria > Nitrospirota > Nitrospiria > Nitrospirales > UBA8639 > Nitrospira_E. The sequence continues at coordinate 88,604 of JAJDBQ010000005.1, read as the reverse complement.
GACGAACACCTACTGGAGTGGCTATTACTTTGCAGCGGGATCAGCGACGAGTGGAGGAACTTGGAGTACTTTGGGAGTTTCTGTGAATCAGGGCGCAGGCCAAGGAATTTCTCATTCAACTATTTCATTTTCGCCTAATTTGGTACCGCCTCCCCCTCCGCCCACACAGACCCCTGAGCCTGGAACCTTGTTCTTAATGGGTTCTGGTTTGGCTGGATTAGGGCTCTGGCGCTGGAAGACCAAGAAGTAAATTTCGAAAAGCCGATAGGTTTTGCAAAGCGCCCCTGTTCATCAGAGCAGGGGCGCTTTATTATTTATATTTTTAAGGGGTCAGACACGAAATTTAAATCTTGCCGCGACCCTATCAAATCTTGCCCATTCATTATTCCCGTCGTCACCTCTCCCATTAAAATAGGAGTGGGGGGTGGGTACCACTCTTTTGCCATGAAAGCTGCTAGGTCATTGCCGGAGAAGACCACTCTTCGATGTTTTGCAAATTGTAGGCTGTTTTTATGTTTCCCTCGGGTTCAGGATGAATTTATGGTTGGTGAACGTGTTCTACTATATTTTATTTCCATCTGAGATTACTTACCCTCTTTTTTTTAAATACGTGCAATCTTTGTTTCCCAAGATTAAACCGGGGACGCTGATATCTTCATCGATTTCTTCCCAATGAATTCCAGTTCCACCTCCACTCAACTCATAATGACTTCTTTGTTCAGGCGAAGCATTCAGTAACCGTGGAAAATAGACTAAGGGAATAGCCAGCTTTCTCCCATCGGATAAGGCCACCCACATATCTTCTTTATCAAACCAAACTTTTGTGGCATTTGCCTCAAAGGTTAAAGTGCTCATTCCATTTCTCCTCTATTAATAAACTGTTTTCCTCTATGACCTTTCTGAATTCATTCAATTCCTTGCTGGAAAAGCCATGATTGTATTCAAGGTTAACGTAGGGGTGAATCCAAAACTTAGCCCTATTAGGTCCTTTTCTCACATGGATATGAATGGCTTCTAACGGATACCCTTCATTGGAAAAGAAATGAAACCTGTGGCCTTTCCATTCAAAAACTTTTGGCATGTAAATATGAAAGTCTATAGTGCTCATCATTGTCAAGACAGGATTTGCAGGGAAAGTAAGTCGCCATCATTTGAATTATCTGTGTTCTGCTAATCTAATAAAATGGGGCAGACATGATTGTAAGGTAATTTTGGGATTCACAATCGATCTTCGAGAGGGTAGTTATTGCGAACATCAATAAATGGGGCGTTTTCTATTGTCCGGTTAAACAAGAACGATGTTTGCCGTATGCCCTGGGGCGGTCGCCAATTTCTCATCGCAGGTAATCAGTGGAATATTTAGAACTTCGGCTAAACTGACATACGCGGCATCGTAGGCTGTGACGTGTTCCCGCAATTCCCAAATTCGTGAGAGGAGGGGCTGGTGGGGATATCGGGTCAGAGGGAAATCTAGATAATCATCCATGGCCTGTGTCGCTCGGTGGTTACTCAGAATGTGATGATGTACATAGCGGCGAAGGACTTGGATGATTTCCAGATCGAACAGGTGGGGGACGTGGAAGGACTCGCCTTCTACCAAATATTGATCCTGTATGTGTTGGCCCTTGGGTGTACCTAAGAGTTGCTCCAGCATAGCTGAAGAATCTAGGACAATCACCGACTCTGTCGTTCCTGGCGTAGCACTTCTGCTGGGGACACATCTACTGCTACAGGCTCGCGTGTGCGCAGGCGGTCATGCATTTCAAGTAGGGTGGGTCGTTCAGCGAGCTCGCGGATATGACTTAAAAGGTACTCTGATAGAGAGCGCCCTTCGGTGGCCGCCCGAGCTTTTAACTTACGGTGGAGTTTATCAGGAACATTTCTTACTTGAATCATCTTGTTCATGCTTCTAACATACTTTCATGTTCTTCACATGTCAAGGCGTCTACATACTAGTAAAGTATGATGACAAGAAGTGGAGGCGGTCGTATAATCGCCTAAGATGACTTCTAAGAACACCTCGGCTACTTCTCCTTTCGATTTATCCAGTCTTTCTGCCACGCTTCGCAATCATCTTCCGTTTTCAGCGGACCTTGACCAATGTGTGCCATTGGCTGGGGATGCATCCAACCGGCGATATTATCGACTCCATCTTTCAGGCGGATTAGTTTCTTCACTCATTCTGATGCAGTTGGCCGATCCTGAAGAGTTTAAAGCTTCTGAAGAGGCAGTGAGCAGTCAGGAATCTGAAATTACGGAGTTGCCCTTTCTGAATGTGTTGTATCATCTGCAGGCGGTAGGTGTGGCCGTTCCTCAATTGTATTTATTTGATGAGGCTGCGGGGTTGTTATTCCTCGAAGATTTTGGTGATGTGACGTTGGCTCAAGCCTGTGAAGGTTCGTCTACTGCGACGATAGAGCGGCTCTATAAACAGGCGATTGATGTGCTTGTCCAGATACATGTGCAAGCCTCTGTTCCATCAAAGGCTCCTTGCCTCGCATTTTCTCGTTCTTTTGATACATCGTTGTATGTGTGGGAGTTTGAACATTTTTTGGAATATGGGATCGTGGCGCGTCAAGGCAACCCCATGCGTTCGGAAGACTTGGTCCTTGTCCAAGAGGAATTCAACAAGATAGCCACATGGTTGGTAGACCAATCGATGGTGTTTACACATCGAGATTATCATTCCCGGAATTTGATGGTGGATGGGGAGCGATTGGGAGTGATCGATTTTCAAGATGCGTTAATGGGGCCTGCTACCTATGATTTAGCTTCGCTCCTGCGTGATTCCTATATTGCGTTGGATGAATCACTGATCGATGCATTAATCGCGTACTATCTTGAGAAGATGCGTCAGGCGCTTCCTTCAGCACAATGTATCGCGATGCATGTAGATGACTTCGACACGTTTCGCCGACTGTTTGATTTCACCAGTATTCAACGGAATCTGAAAGCCGCTGGACGGTTTGTGTATATTGATCGTGTAAAAGGGAATCCGAATTTTCTCGCTTCGATTCCACGAACCTTACAGAATGTGCATGCCAATCTAACCAAATACCCCCAATTGCATCGTTTGCTCAAACATCTCTCCCCCTACGTTCCTGAATGGCAATAATTGGATTGATGAAAAAAACCGCAAACGGCGTTCTCGCCATTTTGCCGTGCTCATGTGCAGGATGTACGCTCCGCGCGACCAAAAAACTGCGGACTTGCTGGGCGGATTTTTTTTCACCATCCCAGATGTGGTGAACACGCGTGAAACGTAAAAAATACTCGGCAGGTATTTCATGAAAGCAATGATTCTCGCAGCGGGGTTAGGTACTCGTCTTCGACCGCTGACTGACGCTCTGCCCAAACCGTTGCTGCCGGTTGGCGGGACCCCGTTGATCGTCTGGAATCTACTTCTGCTGCGTGCCGGTGGCATTCGAGAGGTCATGATCAATTTGCATTATTTAGGGTCAATGATTGAAGAGGTTTTGGGCGATGGTTCACGTTGGGATATGCAGATTCAGTATTCGCATGAACCGGAGTTGTTAGGGACGGGAGGAGGTCTGAAAGCTGCTGAATGGTTTTTTGACGGACAGCCGTTTTTTGTGATGAATGCTGATACTCTGATTGATTTAGATGTGCCGTCTCTTCTAGATTTTCATCATACCCATGGGGGAGTGGCCACTTTGGTGTTACGTGATGATCCCCAAGCCGCGCAGTGGGGTCCGGTTGAGTCCGATGACCAGGACTTTATTCTGAGAATAAACGGCCAAGGTGCTCCCGATGATGCGTTAAAGTCTGCGGTGACGTCCCGGATGTTTGCGGGTGTTCATATTCTCCACCCATCTCTCATGGATGCTGCACCAACGGGGACGTTCTTTTCGATTATTGATTCCTATACCCGTGCACTTGCTGAAGGTTCTCGCATGTTAGGCTTTGTTCATGCTGGTTATTGGTCAGATATTGGTACCGTGGAACGTTATGCGCAAGCAAAGGATGACGTCGACGCTGGTTTGCTGACTCTTGCGTCTTTAAAGAGAGACTGCTACTTTCCAGATTCCATGGTATAGCCTGGATGGGCGTTCGAACTGTAATTGTTATTGATATAATCTATACCTTACATTGAATGGGCCTCCTTCTTTTGATGGGTTGACCTCTCACTGTCTGTCACAAAGGATAATGAGCATTGAGTGTTCGGATGTCAGATCTCACAAGTAGTCTTTCTACTTCTTCCACAGAGGTAACTCGAGCCGTGGCGACTTTTCACCAACTTCAACGATTACTCCAACAATCTTTACGAGATCTTCACGCCGAGTCGAGTGATCTGGAGTCTGCGCAAGAACAAGAACTGAGTCAGTCCTTGGAACGCGTAACCGGACGTCTTCATCATATTCTCTCGGAGCTGACAGACTTGGATCGTGCTGATGTGGGATCGGTTTCAGTCTTAGGTGATGTTGCTGTTCCTCGCGGTCCCATCCATTTGATGACGTCCCGTGAAGGTGTGGTGATGATGGCCAATGATGCAGCGGTTGATGCCTTGAAGATGGATGTGGCCAAGATAGGGACGGTCGAAATAGCTAAGTGGATTCCTTACGAGGAATGGCGTTTGATTCGACAACAATTGAAGTCTGTTGACCCTCCTCGAGGGGCTGTGTCCTGGGTGGTCAACATGGCTCTGCCAGGTACTGACTTACAACGGATGATGTGTTCTGTTGTCCCGATGCTGGATCAATCGAGGAACGTCACGGCGTGGCATTGGGAATTGCGCATGCAGCAAGAGTCTCCTCGCTCACATCCCTTCGCCACATTGATGGAAGGCCTTGAAACTGAACTTTTGAATGGTCAGAGTCTTGATTGTTGTATGGAGCGAATTTGCGAAGGGTTGGTGAATACGTTTGAATATCCGTTCGTATGGATGGCGACCATGAGGAAAGGGCAACGGATTCAGTTGCGCGCGCATGCGTCGATGCCTGCTTTAGATTGGGATGTGCATGGATTGTCGTGGTGGTCGTCGATTTCTCGGCAGGATGAGTTAATGCAAGCGTGTGTAGAGGCTGAAGGCTCGTTGGTGTCTCGGGATACTCCACATACTGGTGAATTTTCTTGGTTCCCGACTGCTTTCCATCTCCAGGAAGCCTATTGTGTCCCTTTGGGACGAGGTGATCTTTCTGGTTTACTGGTTGTGTGCTCGAGGATGCCTAATGTGTTCGATTTGCCTGTGCAACGATCATTTGAGGCTTTGGGCCATCAGATCGAGAATGTACTGGTCCGAGGAATGGAGATTGAGCAATTTCGCCATCATAGTGCTGTTCTCAGTGCTGTTCCTGGTCCTGTTTGTGTGACCGACCCACGAGGTCGTATTGAATGGATGAATCAAGCTTTTTCTCGAACATTGGGGGGCACCTCTCGCCAGGAGGTAGGAACACCCCTTCGTTCTTTCCCTCATGCGCAGTTTCAGGAGGCGTGGCCAACGTTCGACGCAACGGCAAAGGCGGTAGGTTCTGTGAAAACAGAAATTATGGAAAAAGGGAGCAATGGTGAATCACTTGTGTTTGAGCAAATGGTGACTCCCTTAATTGATGCACAGGGGTTCACAATACATTATGTGGTGAGTCTCCATGACGTGACAATTCGAGCGGTTGCTGAAATGCAAATGAAGCATCAAGCATACCATGATTCTCTAACGGATTTGCCCAATCGGATCATGTTTGAAGATCGTTTACGGTTGGGCTTGGCTCAAGCGAGGCGCGATGGCACATTGCTGGCACTCCTGTTTTTGGATTTGGATAATTTTAAAACTATCAATGATCAGCATGGGCATCAAATTGGGGATCGTCTCTTGCGAGTGGTGGCCAAGCGTTTGGTGTCGTGTGTGCGCACCACAGACACGGTTTCTCGATTAAGCGGCGATGAATTTACCATTGTGTTGCAAGGGCTTGAGCGGATTCAAGATATTCGACAAGTGGCAAGAAAAATCCTCGGCTGTCTGTCGCCACCGATTCCGTTAGATGGGCAAGATATTCCTGTGCAGATTAGCATTGGTATTGCTGTCTCCCCAAATGATTCAACGGACTCACAGAATCTGTTGGCGATGGCTGATCAGGCTATGTATCGAGCGAAGGATTTTGGTGGCCAGCGTTGGTGTTTTGCTACCGCAGAATGGAATATTGAATAGGACGTACCTGCCATCCTCTTCTCAGGCTTCTTCTTCATTTCGTTTTCCACATTTTTTGTTATCAGCTTCCGGTTCTGGGATCCTTACATTTTCTCTATCGTTGAGGAAAAACCACGTTTGTAGAGAAAAAGCTGCGAGCTCCTTTACACATGCAGTGGACATGATTCATCTCCTGTGCCTTCTAATTTGCCTCATTCAATAGCCCTACGTCCGTGAGTTTTGTCGTACCTGCTTCTGTATTTTCCCTACAGACAATAGAGCGTGTGTGATCGTAACTATGCGGGACAACACGGAATTCTTAGCACAGTGGGTTGAAAATCTTATCGGAATGGAGTGAAAATTTTCGATTTTTTTTGATTGATCTTTGTGGTTAGCAAGGTTGAAAATTCACAAGAATAATTCTGGCCTTGTTTTTGCTACTTCAATCAGGAATATATAAGGATGCTCGTGGTTTAATTCTGTCGAGACCATTCGTCTGTGCGGGAAAAAGGAGTATTGAGCTATGAATGTTCGCTTACAACCGATGAAAATCCTTGCTGCTGGTCTCATTCTTGTGATGATTACTCTGGCAATGGGGTGCGGACACCGGACTTCGCATGGGAGCCAAGGTCATTCGAAAAAATCTACGAAAGCTCGAATGGTCGCGCAGCAACCGACATCCTTAGGTCTTGCATCTGTAAACGGTACATCTGGCAATAGAACGGGTGGCGAAGGCTATTTCCCTCATAAATCTGGTGCCTTTTCCGATTTGCTGGAGGAATCGGTGATTCAAGAGGATCCGCAATTCGATATTGATGGCAGAGGAGAGGTCGCTCCCAATGATTACTGGGTTAATCGTACTCGTGCTGAACAATTTACGGCACAAAGTGGGTTGGAAGATGTCCACTTTGGATATAATAGTATTCAGCTAGATGAGCGGGCTAAAATTATTTTGATCGCGAATGCGGAATGGTTAAAAGCTCACCCGGAGGCCGCTGTGACGATCGAAGGCCATTGTGATGGTCGGGGGACGTCCTCGTATAACTATGTGTTGGGTGAGAAACGAGCGCTTCGAACAAAAAACTATCTCACGAGTTTAGGTGTGTCAGACGAACAGCTGCAGGTGATGTCATTTGGAAAAGACAATCCCGCCTGTAGGGATGCGACGGAACCTTGTTATCAGAAAAATCGTCGGGCTCATTTGGTTTTAGGAATGACGTATGCGGCTACGGCGATGCGCTAGTGATAAATGATCTAGTGAGGTGTGCTTTTTCTTTTGGGGTGTCATTGAAAGGTCAAAGGGCAATACTATCTTTATGAGACATGTTTCAACAGTTTTTGTGCGCTGCTGTGCAATTTTGATCATTTTGATTTTGAGCACCATTGTTATGGGGTGTGTTGCACAACAGGCTGATGTCGTGCGAATCAAGCGAGAATTAGATGCGAAGATTCGTCAGCTCGACAAGAGTAAAACCTCTCTTCAACAGGCTGTGAGTGATGCTAACACGTCGTTGGATAAAGCGAACACGCTGATTGCGCGTCAGCGTGAGGAAATTCAAGAGCTCTTACAGGCCCGTGCTGAAGTCATGGACCAGGTCGCGACATTGAAGGACACTGATTTATCGCAAATGCGTGGTGCCGTTGAACAGAATCAGCATCTTGTGAGCGAATTGGATCAGAAAATCGCCAGGCTCGATACGAAAGTACAGACTGTCGAGACATCTGTGCAGCACTCACATGATGCGCTTGAACCTCTTGTGCAGGAGCTTCGGCAGCAAGTCAGTGCGGAAGAACAACTCCTAACCGCGCAAGGTGGGAAGCTCGGAGAATTTCGTACGTCGATGGTCGATTATCAACAGGTCTTGACCGAGCTTCAACAGAATGTCGCCAAACAGGATCAGCAGGTGTCAAAGCTGAATCAGGATGTTGATCAGTTGGGGCAGCAGCAGAACACGAAATTTCAACAAGTGCAGACTGACGTCAAAGATGTCCGAGGGCATATTCAATCTGTGATTGGAACATTAGAACAGATCAGCGCAAAATTTAGTGGACGGTTAGATGCTTACGAGCAAGAGCGCTCACGGGTTTCTCAACGAACGCACTCCGAGGGTTCTTTTTCATCTCAGGTGTCATCCACGTCTCCGTTATCTCTTCAAAGAGGAACGCACCATCAAGCTGATCTGCCGAAGAATATTGATTCTTCTCCAAAACGAAGCCCAGAGGTTTTTCTTGGATCCAATCGATCTGTAAATGAAGACGTTTCTGGGGCAGCAGTGGCTTATGCCGCGCAACCAAAATTCCGTGTCACACGGCCTTCTCCTATTCAGAATAAAGTCCAGGATGATCGGACAGCCTATCAAGAGGCCTTCAAGTTGTTACGGGCAAAAAATTATGGAGGGGCTGCAAGAAGCTTTTCAGGCTTTCTCCGTACATACCCTGACTCCTCACTAGCTGGTAATAGCCAATACTGGTTGGGTGAATGTTACTATGGTCAACGACGTTTTCAAGAAGCCATTGATGAATATGAACGAGTCTTTACGTTTTATCCTTCTAGCCGCAAAGTGCCTGCCTCACTTCTCAAAATTGGTTACGCGCACCTTGAGCTACAACATCCTTCCATAGCGCGCTCAGTCTTTCAACAACTCGTCCGCACCCATCCACAAAGTTCCGAAGCGATTAAAGCCCACGGCCGCCTCCAAGAAGTCAACGCTCTCCTCCACAATCCTTCATAACGTTCTTGGACAGTATCAATTTCCCGGTTCGAATTTATCAAGCAAATGAGTTTAGGTTGGTCTGAATGTTGATCGAGAACTGTTGAGCAAATTTGCTAAGTCCTTTCTTCCTTGTTCCATTGCAAAGAGGAGCTCACTTTTCTCGGGTTCCCAACATTAATCGCCCGTTCATTTTTCCTTGACGATTTCTCCCACGCATGGTGAAGACTTGGAATCTAAGTCTGCTTGAAGAGGTGTGGTCGATCCCCTTGGATGAGCAATTTCTGTCTGAAGATTTAGATGCGACTGACAGAATGATGTCAATGAGGTGGGCGACTGTTTTGCCAAGGTACCAGGCAGTGACTTTACGGTAATGACGATCAAGCCGGCAAAGAGCACTAGTGCACCGGGATGATAGTCAAGAGCCTTGAAAGTCGGTTCGAAGAACGGTAGATACCAGATCAGGACGGCAAGTAGGAGTAAACTTATCTCGGCAGTGCCACGCTCAATGCGCGGAATCAACATGGCGATGGGGACTAAGAGGACCATTGCATCATAGTGCATAATTTTTGGTGTTAGAAGGCAAATTGCCAATGCGAGTGCGAACGCTCGATACAAAGAATCATCAGTGGAGCGCCATATGAGCGCGAGCATGAGAAGAGTCGCGATGCAACACACGAATTGAATGCTCCAGGCAACCAGATTGCTTGCGCCAAGTTTTAAGGCCAACATCAGGAAGGATGGTGCGCGATCAAAAATCGGGTTAGCTGTCTGGAAGAAAGAGCCTGAGTGATAGCGAATTCCCTCGATGAACGAGAGCCAAATACCGAATCCGAAGACGAGACTGACAACCGTCGACAGCATGATGGCGACGGCTGCCATGGCAGTAAGAGCTCGCCAGTTTCGATCGATCAAGAAACAGAATGGCATCGCTAGAGCTAGATGCGGTTTGATTGCAACCAACGCTGCAATACTCCCGGCCTTTGCCGAATGGCGTTCATAGGTCAACATGAAACCAGCCATCAGGGCGGCATAGATAATACCGGTTTGCCCCGCCACGGCCGTATAGGTAGTTAATGGTGAGAGCACAGCCAGGCCGGCTGCGAGCCGGCTGTCGGTAAGTCTGAAGATGAGCCAACCCAATATGATGAGTGGCAAAGCGGTCCATAGCCAAAGGGCATGGCTGTGCTGCAGGAGGCCGAATGGTGCCCACATCAAGAGTGCGACCGGGGGATTGAAAAAATGCAGCTTATTGATCTTTTCTCCGTAGATGTTGAGAAGATTCTCTTCAAAGGCGGAATGGTCCCACACAGCAGAAGCTGCGCCTTCCAGCGTCATGACGGCTGCGTTGTAAAAAACCAGAAAGTCGCCGCCAGCGATATCGCCGTTGCGATTAATGAATTTACCTTCGACTGGAAGCAGCGCACTGTACCCGTAGTAGCTGTAGATCAAGCTGGGAGTCGCGAGCAGGATGACCATGGCGAATCCTATCAAACGTTGAGTAGATTGATGCATGTTCTTTGCCAATCTTGTCACTACAAATTCATGGTCAATCGATCTTTTTGATCGGTAAGGGGACAGGTTTCTGCTTTTGGTTCGAGTCGGAAGCCCTGTTGGGATGGAGCTCCCACGGGCAGGTTATATCCGGCCACGAATCCTACTTTCAGAAAGTGGAGAGAGATTGCCAGGATTACGTATTTCGTAAGGAGGTTGGTGCCAATGTGTTGCAGTCCGAGGAATCATGAATGCTACCTCAATCCATCTGAGATCATCTAAGAAGGTCGAGTTTCAACAAGATCGTCATTCTCGATCAGTTATTCAGATAACTTAAATCGACCAAATGGTGCGGGTTACGCGCCGGTATGGGCATGCGTCAATCCGACTTGTTTGCTCACAAAGGTGGAATGGTCGCTGTTGATGGCCTGCAAGATTATTAAAACGTGCAAGAATTCCTTGATGAGATTCATGCTTGGATTGCCATTATTCCATAAAATAAACCTATCAATGCTGTTCGGTTCTCTTGGCCAATACTTAAAAAAACTGACTCTGAGTACCATGCACTCAAGATTATGAAAGATGGTTATCAATTTTGAGAGACAGACGGAATCATTCAGCAGCTTTTTATAAACGAGAGTATCTCTTAAGAACTCCTAGTATTTTCCGAAGATAGTTCATAATAGTATTATTCCCTTGGACTTGCTCTACGCACGCCACAGAGTCGTTATGTCTATTCTCAGCGAACATTCCGTTGACTCTATCTTAAAGCCGCTCCCTGCATTCCAATCTGGACGTGCATGTCTATTGAACCAGGACTATGGTGTTACCCTATCGATTATCGTGCCCTTATATAACGAGTCTGAGAACATCGATTTTTTCCTTGATCGAACTGAACGGGTCCTGCAGGATCTTATTTGCCCTTTGGGGGGGAGTTACGAATTCATTTTTGTCAATGACGGAAGCTCCGATGATACGGTTGATAGACTTCTTCAACACCGCGATCGCAATCCTCGAATAAAGATCATTAGCCTCTCTAGGAATTTTGGTAAAGAAAGTGCCATGTGTGCTGGTCTGCACTACTCGACTGGAGCGGCAGTGGTCCCCATGGATGTCGATCTCCAAGACCCTCCAGAACTCTTGCCAGATCTATTCCAGAAATGGCTAGAAGGGTATGATGTTGTCTATGGCATTCGACGTGATCGACACGAAGATTCGTGGATGAAGCGGCTCACCGCATTTGGTTTCTTTCGTCTCTTTAACCAACTCGCGGAAACCAAAATCCCCAAGGATACCGGAGATTTTCGTCTCATGGATCGACGAGTCATACAGGCACTTGATGAGCTCCCAGAACGAACTCGTTTTATGAAAGGACTCTTCACATGGGTGGGATTTCGTCAAATCGGTGTGAGTTATGATCGCCACTCTCGGGCTAACGGAAAAACGAAGTGGAAAGTTCGAGGGCTGTGGAAACTCGCTTTGGATGGCATTACATCCTTTAGCATCGTTCCACTGCGAGTGTGGTCATATGTCGGTCTCGCGATTTCTTTCTTGGCTCTGAGCTATGGTGTATTTCTGACGATTCGCACGGTCGTTGAAGGCATTGATGTACCCGGCTATGCCTCACTTATGGTCACCATGCTGTTTCTGGGGGGATTGAATCTCTTTACTCTAGGAGTACTCGGGGAATATTTAGGCAGAATGTTTATGGAAGTGAAAGGGCGACCGTTGTATGTGCTTCGCGAAACGTATGGGATTCAATCTACTGCACATAAACACATGAAATGAAGCCTCACATCTACAATCAAATGGCGGCGATGGAAACAAACCACTGGTGGTTTGTCGGTCGACGGCGGATACTCACGGAAGTACTCAAGACCTATGTGGATCTTCCAAGCAAATGCCAGATTTTGGAAGTTGGATGCGGCACTGGCGGTAATTTATCGATGCTTTCACAATTTGGACGCGTTTCTGCAATAGAACCTAATGATCAAGCTCGACAGTTAGCCAGTCAGAAGGGTGACTTTGAAATACGTAGGGGAAGCCTGCCACACGACATTCCCTTTGATCCTCAAGCATTTGATCTCATCTCCGCTCTCGATATCCTGGAGCATGTTTCTGATGATCTAAATAGTCTCCATTCTCTTCGGAATTTTCTACGGCCAAAGGGTTGGCTACTTATTACCGTCCCAGCCTTTTCCTTTCTCTGGAGTACTCATGATGAGGACCATCATCACAAAAGACGATACAACAAAACGCAACTTGAACGAATCGTACATGAAGCAGGATTCTCTCGTGTTATCGTCACGTACTTCAACACTCTTTTGTTTCCGTTGGCAGCCAGTATACGGCTGATGAAAAAAATCCTTGGACTCAATGAATTGAATGAGCAAATGGCCCTGCCTGCATCTATTAATCAATTATTGACATGTTCGTTTTCTTCCGAACGGCACATTATCAAAAACTGTCCTCTTCCAGTGGGGCTCTCTCTCCTTCTTCTTGCGCGACGATCTTCCTAAAATAGCTACCTCGCCGTCGTGAACTATGTGTGAGATTTCTTGGTATTTATCCTTGTTCATTCTCGGCGTCATAATCATCCTGAGCTTGCTTCTTCTCGAAGAGAATGGAGGGGCGTCAGTCATTCGAGTTAATGAGGGCGGCTGCACAGTAGGTTGGTGAGATCGGTTAATAGCTTCTGGTGCGCCGTTAGCCGGTTATGACAAGCAACACGACTATGTTCATCTTGCCAAGATGCATCAACAATCTCTCTTCGAGAAACGATGACATTTGATACCTGTAACCATCGACGTGTCGATGGTTTTTGTGTAGTTAGCACTGCTCGGAGCGGCGCTGATAAATGATCTCGATACATACTGGTATATCGCAACAGGACGTTGGGTGTTGGGACACGGTAGCGTGCTAAGTTGGGACCGATTTACCCACACGATTCCCGGAACAGATTGGCATGCCCATGAATGGTTGTCTGGTGAGATGCTTGCACTATTGCACGCGGTATGGGGATGGAAAGGTGTCGTCATTTTTTCGAGTGCAATGATTGGCCTTACGATTGGTATCCCCGCATGGGGAATGTCAAAATATCTCAGAAATTTCTACGTTGTCGTAATTTCAGCTATGGTTCTGGTTGCCCTTAACCAACACATCCTCGCCAGGCCTCATGTATTGGTTCTCCCGGTTTTGATGCTCTGGGTTGTGCAGCTCGTGTTTACACGAAACGCATGTAAGGCGCACAGTTTCTTTGTCGTCTTATTAATGATTCCTTGGGCAAATATACATGGTAGTTTTCCCTCGGGTTGGACGTCGCGTGCTTGTGGGCTGGGGAGGATTTCTTTGACGAGCAATATAACGCCGGTCGTCTCGCTGTAGTGAAAAGGTGGAAGAGATGGTCCTACTTCATTGGACAGATTTGCGGCAAAGGTCAGCTACAATTCATTGGGTTGATGTTATGTCGCTTGTTTCTTATCTTCAGGGTCACCCTTTAGCAGGCCTCTGCGGATGAGAGCGATGATACACCTCATAAGGTGTTTGCCCATCGAAAGGCGAATACGGTCATGTTTACTTGTCATGGCTGAGCCAAAAGCCAATGCGGGTTCGAGCCTCTGAGTCATTCTCCAAGGCCTCTAGGTACACATTCATAATCTCAGACTCTGCCAAAGCAGCCCGATGAACACATTGTCCATCCATCGATCTTTTCTATCCATTGAAATATTGATACCGTGTTCTCTTAGCACAGAGGTGAACTCACGCGACGTCCATTGCGCTCCTTTATCCGTGTTAAAGATTTCGGGGGCATCATACAGAGCTAGAGCCTCCTCCAACGCCTCCACGCAGAAATGCGTCTCCATCGTGGGCGAAAGCCGCTAGATCGGTGTGGCTCTTTTCAAAGATTCATGAAAGTTACACCTCCATGGAGATCAAGATGTGACGTTTCCAGCGGTGCCTGACGGTGGCATGCACGCACTATTATAACGCTAACTCCGATATCGGAGTATTCGCCAGAATGGCGGCCACCGCGAATTTGGCCTTAACCTTTGCAGTGTGATTTCTACGTGTTCGATTCATCATTCATGACGCTCCTTCGGTCACAAATTGTAGCGTAAAGCCCTGTCCGAATTTCTAGGACCACCTCTATCCAACACTCAAGAGCTTGTCCGGCACACCGTGCCGTATGTGTATCTCAAGTCAGATGACCCAAATCACTTAGACCTTAAAGAGTTCCCAATCCTGTCATCCAATAAGGATCAGGAGAAATAGATCTGGTCTTTCAAGCAACAAAAAGAAGGAATCCTGCTAATCAGAGATCTACTTTTACTTGAGTTTTTCAAAATTCCTTGTCACATTTTTGGATTCCTCTTTTGTGAACAATAGCCTAGTAGGGTAAGTGAATGAGGAGTTTTGACAGATTTTTGACTTGTATCCCTCAAGCAACAACGTCCTAGCGATGTTGCTCAAAGTTAGATATTCCCATCAAGGACGGCAACAACTCTCCATGGCGCGTTCCTTCTTTCAACAGCGTGTTCGGAGCTTAACTGCAAAGCCAAGTAGCGATCAAAGCTCACGGCCGCCAACAAGAAGTTAACGCCTTCCTTCACAATCCTTTGCACTTCTTTGACCGTTATTCCTAGTCCTAGGGCCTGGGTCGTTGAATTTGTCAAAACATGGGTGATTTTTAATATACTAATTGGGGTTGTTCGTATTAATTCTTGGCCATCCCGACATGTACGTCAATTTTCTTTTCCGCTGTACTGCTTTGTTCACCATAAAGGTATACTTCGAAGGACTTGTCTTTCGAGAGCAACGTTGAGTGAGGACGGACGTGCTCCATGATGGCTAACGAGTGGCTCGTGTTTCGATCGTCGTCCTGCGCAAAGGTGATGATGCGTGGGCGGAGTGTCTCCAACTGTTGTATGACGCTTTGTACCTCAGACGCATTCAACACACCGTGGTCCGTACTGAAGAATCGAAAGGGATTGCGCCGCCCCGTCATAAAGTAGAGCTCAGCATTATTCGGGATGGCGAAGATGTAGTCACCTGGGTTTGTTTCCTCTTCGATGATACGGACAACCTTTCCGTAAGCGTTCAGCGAGTGTTCATCGATCCACAGATCTACCTTGGGTAATTGCCCTCGACTGTCGTAGAGCTCAGTCGTTGCCGTGCGTACGTGATCCATGAACGTAGTGGCGATCGGCTCACCTACCTGGAATGTGAGACTCATACCTGATAGAAACAGGAGCGTGACAATCATTGGTGCGTGCCATCGAGGCTTCATTGCCAGAAGCAACCACACTGATCCTCCTATTGATAGGATGGACGTTAAGTGTAGATAGACAGGAACTTGAAATATGAGCGACACTAAGCCGTAGAATGCTGCAAGCACAGGCAAAGCGAGTGACATGGACATCGTCTTGTGTCGAACAGCGAGAAGCAATAAGTATCCGTTCAGTGCCGCACAGAACGGCAAGATCAGAAAGTATAGAGCGCTAAGAAATGAAGTTAATTTCGGGTTAGTGCCGAATTCGACCATCCCGGCTAAGGGGAGCATCCAGTATTCTAACTTCTTGGTGTAGTTCCAATTGAGCACATCAAGGGCTCGAAAAAAGTTGTCGTCGAGCATTGCGGCGAGGGAACCATTTGCAACGTGATAGGTGAGAAGCGGCAATGCCCCGATAGCCATGCCCAGACACAGTTCTCTACAGAGGCGAATGGCTTTATTGTTAGATATCATGGGGACAGTGAATTGCCAGAATAAGAAGGCTAATGGCCAAAGGCCAAACATGACAAAGGCGACAATATCTGTTGAGCGTAAGAGGTACAGTGTGAGCAGAACCAGCATCGAACCACAGAGCAGGCGCCCTATCCACTGATCTCGCCATGGGTAAGAAGATTGTAGATGCCTGGATTCTTCAAAGAGAAGATAGGAGAGAGTGCCCATACCGACGAATGCGCCTGTCAGGTGCCGCATGAATCCTATGGTGACAATTAGAAGCCCCGCGAGAGGTACATACCAGCGGCTAGTTTTCGGTGTCCATGTCAAGTGGCAGATGAGTAGAATAGTGAAGAACAATGCATACCAGTGGTGGTTGGGATTGATGTAGTGGAGTACACCTAGAGCCACGGAGCTGATGGAAAGGACTCCAGCCAGTACTGCTCCGTATGAACGGAAAAGAGAGAACAACAGAATGGACTGTATTAAGACGATGAGCGCTAAGGGGTAGCGCAAGCTGAGTAGGCTCGGCCCAAACACATACAGTGCCGCAGCATTAATAAAGTTGACATACCCAGGTCGCACGTCCTGGATATCCTGATGAAGCACCTCACCACTTAAGATGCGCTCGGCGACGTGTGCTAACTGACCGTCATCCGGTCCCAGCCATGTCCGGTCATGGTGCCACCAGAGGATTCCACCATTGATGAGAGTCACCGCGACGAAGATTGAAATCCATGAGAGCGATGTTGCTCGAAGTTCACGTGTTAACATCGAGCATTTTCTTGAGAGGGTACGGCTTCACGTGAATGTCTGATGGTCCGTGCGAGCAATTCATCAACAGTTGGGGAGGGATTGGCCTCACAGTATATTTGATACGAAAAGGCGCCAGGCCAGACCATGGCCATGATGTGATTGATCTGTAAGAGTGCTTTGCCAATCCATGATTTTCGTCCAAAGGCTAATGGAAATGGTGCGGGGATGCCTTGAATCGACATGACTTCGAAGCCAGTCTGTTGAAGCAGCCGACGGATTGAGCCGAACGTAAACAGTCTGGTGTGCGTTCGATCAAGAATCCCTCTTTTTCCGTAATTAAAGAAACCAAAGAGAAACATAAGCCGCAGAGGAAGAAAGGTCACGTTGGGTGTTGTGAGAATGAGGCGGCTTCCTCGCAGGCATAATGATTGACGGAGATCTTCAAGAAAGCTCTCTGGAGATGCGAGATGCTCAATGATATCTAAGGCCAAGACGGTGTCGTAGGGGGGAGTATCGGGAAGATCTCCGAAATTAAACTCGTTAAGATTCATCTCCGCACAATGCTCACTCAGGGCTTCGAGTTCAAGGGAAATATATTGATCAACCACGCTAAGACGGCAGCCTTTTTTTGCAAACGGAGCGACGAGTGCGGCGGAACCGCACCCAATGATCAGTAGTCGTTCATTAGCTTTTACGGCGTTCAGGGCGAGAGTGTGCGAAGAACAGAAATCAAATTTTGGCTGATACTGCTCATTATCGATTTGAAGGTCAAACTTGCGATTGTAGAACAGACTCAAGCTTTGCATGCGGCTTGCTATGCACGAGGATAGAATGTTGAATGCGTATGGAATTCCGTTCACATTACAAACTTCATCGCCGTAAAAAGTGGGAATCGGGATTTCCTGAATGCGACAGCCAGCGTTGTGTAACTGGATAATGATATCTGTGTCGAAATCAAATACGCCTGAGTTATATTCGAACGGAAGTTTTTTTAGGGCCGGGATGGAATACAGCCGATACCCGCTGTGGTATTCCGAGAGACTTGTCCCCACTATTCTGTTCTGGAGCCAAGTCAGTGCTTTATTGCCGTAGTATTTGTAGTGTGGCATCCCGCCTTTCAGTGCAGTGCCCGATTCCATCATTCTTGAACCGAAGACGGCATCACATTCTTCATTGAGCAGGGGGCCTAGCAATCGAGGTAACTCTTCTGGTGCATATTGCCCATCTCCGTGTAGCAAACAGACGATGTCGAACCTTCTATCAATTGCGTACTGATATCCAATTTTTTGATTGGCACCATATCCCAAGTTTTGAGGATTGACTAGGATGGTCAATGGCATTGCTTGGTGAAGTTGGCTGTAAGAATGGCACTGGGCGATGGTATTGTCCGTTGAACCGTCATCGATAATGAGAACGTCGACCTGAATATCCTGATCGTGGAACAGCTCCGCCGGAATCCTGGATAAGACATGAGATATCGTCGTCTCTGCATTATAACTAACAATGAAAATGAGAACTTTCTGTTGCACTTCCCTTACTCCTCTTTTCAGAAAGATCATCAAGTACTAAAATTAGACTTCTCTGGTCGATAAAACGCGAGCGGACAGAGTTTGTTCTGGATGCACAATACCTTCCAGTATATGTATCGGATCCATGCCAGTGTAACCTTGAGGCTAATTTTGCCTAGTGGGGCAGGGTGGAAGATGTGAGTTATTTGATTGGCAGCGTTTTCCTAAAATGTTGCATTTAATGCCAAAAAAGTGCATTAGGGTGCGACTGCACGCAAAGAGTTGTGGGAAATGGTGCAAGATGTCTTGCGCTGGAGACCGAAGTCGAAGCTGATTTTCAAAAAGGTGAGGCGTGAGAGGTGTAGAGCTGCGGAGTATGATGGGAGCTGCGGGTTCGATGTGTGAATGCAACAGGGATTTGTGAGGTTACCCTAATCGTATTTTTTGATGGGCCGGGATTTCAGGAATTAATTGGAATGGTGTTTGGACTGAATGCCACGTTTCACCTCGTTGTTCTATCAAAGAATCTCGAATTGGTCCTAGCCATTGATCTGCCTCGTCAAGATAGGGAATTTGATGTGGATTAATACCCATGATGCGGCAACAGGTTGCATCAACAGCTGGTAGGTTTTTGCCCATGACAAGAACTCCCGATGAAATGGGAGTGCCCATAATTGGACCATCGCCTTCCATGCCTGTGATGCCATCAACAATGGAAAAATGGGGCTTAAGGGTTGCGTTGATGTCCAAGATTGATTCCATTATGCCTTCTTGATGCAAGACATTTTTGGGCCAGCCATAGTAGATACCTGGCATGACGCCAAACAAATTTTTCATGGACAATGTGGCTCCTGCCCAATGATGCGTTTTCATCTTGGCCATAGACACAATCCAGTCGACTTCTTGAAATAAACGAGGAAAGGTGAGGGCCGACAAATTCGTATAGCTACCCGCATTAGGAACGCTGAAACCGTCAAGGGTATTCAAATCATGAAAGGCGATTCTGTCTTCGTACAGCACATCCCCCAGTCCGGAGTCTTCTAGGACTAATAAGGTGTCATGTCTGTGTCCAGGACCTTCTGCAACGATGACCGATGCGGCGCCCAGCGCGAGAAAGGCCTCGACCGCCCCACGCACGACCAGAGGATGAGTGTTGATATGCGCACTAAACTCGTGAGGTTCAACCAAGTTCGGTTTTAACAGAATGCGTTTTCCTTTTATCGTAGATTCATTGATTCCCAATTCAGTGAAACCTTTTTGCATCAACCCTGCTAAATCTCCTTGATAGTCAGCGGCCTTTCCAATAAACGTTTGTGCAGCCAATGGTGGGCCTTTGAGCCACTGGAACAGGGAGTACCCTGAAAGAGTGAGCCCTCCTCCAATGGCAGATGCTACAAGAAACTCTCGTCGTGAAATCCCAGATTGTTCAGATTGGTGACGCAGATCAGACATGTTAGGCGAAGGATTCTCTCTGGGGTGAAGAGGTTGTGGAAGAGGTGGACAGTTCAAGTAACGATCTCAGGCCCTCTGAAGCATTGGCGGCACATGAGAGCAAGGCTAATGATGGTATGGGATAGGGTCCGTAGCGTGCTTGAAGATCAAGACTCTTCAAGATCAGTTCCTCTGATTGTGACGGTCGAAGCCCCCAAGCTCCTAAGCCCAATAAGGCCCATCCAAGTGAAATTGGAGTATGCAGCGTGGAAATTTTCTTGAGTAGATAATCAAGGCTACTTTCTACGTCTTGAATGTTTATATCGTTTGCTAGAGCTTGGAGGGCGATCCCTGTACATTCTGGAAGAGGATGGAGTTCCTGCCCGAACACAGATGTATTTCCGTAATTCCAGCCGCCATGAGGAAGTTGGCGGTTCAGGATCATCGCTTGTCCTTCTTTGACTCTGGCATGTGCGCCCAATCTTGCCACTTGTAATGCAAAAATAGCCATTCCTGTTGGGATGATCCACCCATGTGTATCTGCAATCCATGGCCATCCAATAATGGTTGGGTCATGCCCGATGACTGATGGGTCGGACTTCGGAGGATGGTTTCCCGTAAAAGCAAGGAGAAATTGACTTGAGAGGTTTTCAGAAATCCCATAATTGGGCGAATTGTGCCAGGCAAGCATGGCGAGAGGCGTTGGCCAAGAGGCTTTGGGGTGGTGAGGGGAGATGCAAACACGACCCATAGAGTCTTGCTGTTTCCGAAGATATGCTCGTCCCTGCTCACAAGCCATATCAGGAGTGTGCCCAATCGATAGTGCGATAACTGCCCATGCAGTAGAATCAGGACGAGCCTCTTTTCCAGTCTGATATGGGAACCCCCCACTTGGTAGTTGAAGTTGGCGAATAGTTGTAGCGATTGTGTGGAGGGCAACGGATTCTTTTGAGTCCATCATTCTTGCTTTATTGGATTGTGTCTTAAAGACTCAACGTTTGAGTGGGTTGACAGAAAACTTACGGTAATTCGTTTCTATTCTTAAAGAGCAGTTTATCGATTCAAGAGAACTGCATACTTGAAAAATTAGGGTCTTTATAACCTAATTTAAGTAAGTCTCTCTTGCCTTAGGTTCCGTAGAGATGACCCATTATTTATCTAATAGGCTGATTCAGAAATTCGTGAATGAAAGACCCGAGATCGTGACATATTAATTTTCGAGACATGTTGGGTAAGGTCATCTTTAATTTTCCCAGTTTGTCCAAAATTTGAAGACTCCCAAGATATTCGAATAATCGTCCGTCCACACCCGTGCATTTGGGTCAGGAGTAAGTCGTTGCCAACGCGAATCTTCATCAATGAGGCTGAGATCCGTCGAAGACCTGGCCATCACGACCCAATCTGATGGTGTGTGGTATTCAGCGAGTTGTTCTTCTCCAGATACACGATATCGTTGTATCCAGCCAACAAGGTCAGCATCGCTTGCCAAGTTTCCCATCACTGGGCCGAGATCAAGATTGTTGTTGGAAATGTGGAAGAGGAGGATTCCATTGGGAGTTATTTTTTGTAAGTAGAGACTTAGCGCTTCACGAGTAATGAGATGAACGGGAATAGCGTCCGAGCTGAAGGCATCCAGGATGAGTAAATCATACTGCTGATCGGGAGCTGTACTTAACGAGAGCCGTGCATCACCATATACGATGTCATAATTCCCTCCACACTCAGAGAGGTAGTGAAGATAGCGAGAATCTTGAGCGATCTGCGCCACCTTTGGATCGATTTCATGAAAGGTCCAATGTTGTCCTGACGTTTGATAACATGCTGATGTCCCAGCTCCTAAGCCAATGGCCGCAATGCGATGAAGGAGAGTCCCTTGTTGTTGAAATAGTAAAAATAATTGTCCCAGTGGTCCGTCACGATGGTAATAAGTGAGAGGTTCATTCCAGCGTGTTGGGTCTGTGTGTTGTGCTCCGTGGATGGTCCGCCCATGAACTAATAAATGATAATCGCCCTTCTCGGTCAGTTGTACGGTATTCACTCCAAAAAAACTTCGTTCTCTTGTTAGCACGGTATCTTGAGGGCCGAAGGAAGTCGTCAAAATGAATACGACTCCAATGCCCAACCCGAACCGTACAGGCCGTTGCCGAAAACTATACGTGCTGAGGCCAAGCACCAAACAAAATATGAGAATGCCGATAATGCCCCAATCACTTGGGAGCCCACCCATGAAGAGCAGCCCACCTAACGTAGCCAAGAGTAGGGTTGGCCAGAGCACGTCGGCAGAGCTCATCCATTTGCTTGTTGTGCTAGACCATGGGCGGAGAAAACACGCTAAGACCAACATTAATGGATATTCAATAACTGAATTGAAGAGCAGGGGAGCCAGAAGAACATTGAAGACTCCGCCGAGCATCCCGCCTAACGACATCCACAGATAAAACTCGGTGAGATGACTAGCCTGCGGGCGACGTTTGACGAGTTCTCCATGACACACCATGGTGGTCACAAAAAAGACTGCCATGGGTAAGACGATGTTCAAGAGTACGCCATCGAATTGTTGGACGCCAATCGGTATCAACAAGAAGGGCTGGGCTAACACCATCCAGGTATGAGGGAGCCATGGGCATCGGGCAAAGACGATGACGAAGGTCAAAAGATAGAGCATCAGAGGCAGGACCCAGAGGAGAGGCACGGCGGCGACATCGGTGGTGATGTGCATGGTGACGCCCAATAATAAACTCGACGGCACAAAGGCCAGCACTAACCAATGCAAACGTTGAGGCATGGTGAGAGATTCAGTCGCGACGAGGGGCATTGAGGAGTGGCTGGCGGGTGAAGCGATTGCCGGGCAACGTCGCCAGAGCGTGATGGCGCAAATGACAAGCAAGCCGACAAGGATAGTGTATGCCCATCCCCAGACTAGACTTTGTTCGTGACTCGTCAGAAGGGGCTCAAAAATTAGAGGGTAACTCAGCAGTGCTAGAAGACTGCCAAGGTTACTGGCGGCATACAAGAAATAGGGATCAGCAGCTGTCCTGTGGTCAGTATGCGAGAACCATCGTTGGAGCAAAGGAGCATTGGAGGCGACGGCAAAAAATGGTAAGCCAACGGAGACAGCAAACAGGCCGATCAGCCAAAAGACAGGCGCTTCTTCAAGTGGTGGGGTCCAGCCCTGAGTAACACCGATAGGCAAGAAAAGAAAAATCAAGGACATGACGCTGAGATGCAGCCAGGCTTGCCATCGTACGCCTAAAAGCTTGGTCGTGAGATGAGCATAGATATAACCAAGCAATAACATGATCTGAAAGAACAGCATGGCGGTGTTCCACACACCAGGTGAGCCGCCTAGGAGGGGAAGGACCATTTTGGCAAACATGGGTTGGACAGAGAAGACCAATAAGGAGCTAAGAAAAATAGTCACTACGAAGAGGGGAAGCACAAACCTGTCGCGATATGGTGCTGCCGCTGAGGATGCAAAATGACCAGAGTCACGTGAGGGGCCTTCTGGTCTCTGGTTTATGATGCCAGTGGCTGTTTCCAGACGGCTTACAGTCACATCAATGTGAGACATAGGGTATACCCCATTTTAAGAAATATAGAGCGGAATTTGGTCAAGGTGATCTTGAGTTGCCCAAATATTAAGCAACCTATGTGCCAGGCGCTCATGACGTTTCATGAATCGGCAAAAATACCAGAACACATGGGATGCTTTACCACGATGTGATGAGAAATTAGATCGGGGGGCTAGCTTGGATCTGCTGATATCAGGGAAAAAATTGCCGGCTCATGACGGAGTCTTGCTGCTTCGAGTTAGGCCTCCTGTGGGCAATATCTTGTGTGCATTGGATGCGGCAAATGCAACATCCTATTCCTGTGGCCGCATTTGATGAGGAGATGCTGATGCGAGGCCGCTACCAGTGGTGCCTTGAGCTCTATCGACTGTGCTCAAGGGAGAGTCGTAGATGAAGGGGATGCCCAACTGTTGTGTGTAGCATGATTTGCATCAAGATAGGCAAGGATGTCTGTAAAATTGGTGGCCTTGAAGCAGCCTGATTCGAGAAGTCGAAGAAGGAATTTTCTGAAAACTTTCAGATTATTTTATCTTGTCTTTTGCTTCCATAAGGAATAGCCCATCATTATGTATCAAAGTTCGGAGCTAGTATCGGCAGTCTGCCTCCCGCCTCATTCCCGCTGATCGTTTTTCGTTATTTCCGAAGATCGATAGTGAGGATCTATCTCTTCTCATTTTCAGTCTCATCTTTTCTTGTTCACGGCCGTGGGCGATGGATTCACGATAAACGATATTGGGCAAGAGGAAGGTAATTTTG
Organism: Nitrospirales bacterium; assembly: GCA_029261255.1. Taxonomy (GTDB): domain Bacteria; phylum Nitrospirota; class Nitrospiria; order Nitrospirales; family UBA8639; genus Nitrospira_E. The sequence continues at coordinate 64,512 of JAJDBQ010000005.1, read as the reverse complement.
ATTGTCGATTCGAGTAATTGTCATCTTGGCTTCAACAAATAGAGCCAACTGATCGTACCGCAACACAAGATGGAATAAAAATCCAATAAAACTCTTCGCAAGTTTATTTTGGTGTGGTCGATAATGGAGCATGAACACCAATCGGCACAGAACACGAAATGAGAAAGCCCCCTGGGTCTACGAACATTTAGCTATGACGATGAAGTATACATTTACTCGGGTGCCTCTTCCCGATAAAGGCAAACACGTTGTAAGACGTGGGCGCAAAGCCACGGGTCAGAGCTGGGCTCTGATAGCCGGGTTGCCGAAGGATGGCGTATTAAAGAGGCGACGTACGTGTCAGAGTTCCCGGGCACACTGACATCGCGTTATTTCAATTTTTTGCCCGACAAGGAGAGACGTTATGGTGAATCATGTCATGAATTTTGTCAATGATGAAGAAGGAGCCACGGCCATTGAGTACGGTTTGTTGGCGGCTTTGATTGCGGCAGTCATCATTGGGGTGGTGACGACAATTGGTACGAAATTAAAAAGTGCCTTTACGGCTATCGACTCCGGGATTGGCGCCAGCTAATACGAGTCTTGTTACTCTTCAGCGTCGAGAGTCTTTTCTGGTCACGAAGGTCAGAAAAGGCTCTCGGGACTGTTAATGAGGGAAGAACAAAGTATGGATGGTCATTCCGATTATCCAGCTAGGAGAAGGCATCATATGAAGAGGTCCTTACAGCATATCAAAGCATTGGTCGTTGATGACGAAGGCGCTACGGCTATTGAATATGGATTGCTGGCAGCTCTCATTGCCGCTGTGATTATCACCGCGGTCACGGCAGTAGGAACAAAATTGTCCAGTCTCTTTACCACCCTGCATGGCCTAATGACTTGGTAGGCGATCATTAAAATTAGGGTAGGGGTTCCTTGGTCACCGTGTAGGCGGTGAAATGATTTCGATTCCTGACACATTGATAATGTGTTCTTGGCAAAAGCCTATAATGGGTAGTGACTTATGGGTTCTACCCAGGCGAGCCCGATAATTTCTTGACAAAGCGTCATCTGGCAGAAACCGCGATGAGGGATGAGGCCAACCGCGCAGCAATATAAGCCAGTGGATCCATTACTTTTATCAACAAGAGACGAGGTGCGTATGCGTAACCACCAAAAAAACGAATGTGCTCCAATTGCTTCGTGTGTCATCAATCGCGGCCCGATGGCCAATCAACAAGGCATATATTTTGTATTTTCGGCTATTACCATCCTCGTGTTGTTTGGAATTGTGGCGCTTGGGATTGAGGTAGGTCGCTGGTATGCCATCCAATCGGAAATTTCGAAATCTGTGGATGGGGCTGCCTTTGCTGGTGCGACGAACTCAGGGAACTTCACTCCAGCCGAGTTAAAGACGATGGTCGAGGAAGTGGCCAAAGCGAACTTTCCGGTAGGGATGGTCGGTACAGAAAATTTAGTGGTCGATGTGCAAGATGATGGAAAGGGAAAGATCACGGTCGGTGCACACGTCCATGCGGTGAATCCACTTTCGTCAGTGATGGGTGCTGCTCACGAAAAGACCAAAGTTGGATCCTTAGGCGTGGCCAAATTGCGGAAGTTTGAGATTGTGTTGGTCTTAGACACATCGGGATCGATGAGTGGTGCGATAGGGGAATTAAGAACGGCGGCTCAAGATTTCGTACAGAGTTTCAAGTCATTGGAAGGTGATGCGCGCAATAAAATTGGGCTTGTCACTTTTTCTTCAGGGGTTATGAAACGATACCCGCTCACAGATCAGTTTGTTGATGTCTTAGACACGGAAATTGGTACGTTGAGTGCCTACGGTTATACGAATGCGGAAGAAGCGCTTGATCGTGCCCAAGACGATGGGACGGAGGGTCTGGGCGTTGATATGGGATGGTCTGATCAAATCGGTGTTGCCGAGAATGAACGAACTGGTCAATATATTGTTTTCTTTTCCGATGGTCAGCCCACAGCATTCAGGGCACCATTTTCCACAAATGGTAGTACCCAAGTAGAGGCTGCGGTGCGGTTTAGCGGTTCCAAGCCACTCTCATTGAAAAAACTTGATCAACAGGAGGCAACGCTATCAGTCGGTGGTGACACTGGTGAACCCACACCTAGCGGGACTGGGGTAGGGAATGGTCCACGATATACCAGCAATTGTACTGGCAATCTTACTAAAAATTCGTGGAAGTGGTGGATTCTTGATCCGCTCTACGATCAAAATGGCCCAGCGCCAGACCCCGGTCTAGTACCCAATCCTTATTCGGTATTTGTGCCAACAATTTATGACAAGCCCAATCCTGTATTTGGATGGGACCACAATGGCTGCATCCCACGCCAAACGCTCAGGAATTATGGGGATCTTGTTGCTCAGCAAATGGCGGTGGAGCATGCGTTAGAAGCCAAAGATGTCAGGGAATTTAAAATTTATACCGTTGGACTTGGGAGTGGTATAGATTACGGATTTTTAGGGAAACTTGCGAGTGGCGAAGATTTTGAACTTAAGGCGGCCGACGCGACAGAATTGCACGATGCGTTCGCAGAAATTGCCAATCGAATTAAACTTGTCTTGATCGAATAACTATTCAAGAATTTCCAGGCGAAAATTTTGAGGGCATCACTGTAAGAAGAAGGAGTAGGAGTCGATTATGAATAGGATACTTCATATTCTGAGACATCCGTTTCAACGGTGCCGAAACGATCGAGGAACGGCAGCTGTGGAAGTTGGCCTGACAATCCTGCCTTTTATGCTGGCATTCCTGGGAGTTGTAGAAATGGGGATGTTCTATTTTCATCAGCATACGCTGCAATTTGCTGCTCATGAGGGTATTCGAGTCGGGCTTTTAGGAACTAAGCTACTGGATGGGGGAGGGGTGGAGTTAAGTCGAGAGGATTCCATTATCAAAGCCATTACCGACCATTCCAACATGTTTCTCACACTTGTCCCAGCAGACATTAAGATCAATCCTATTACTGATCTACCTGGGGACCCTGCGGATGCTGGGACGGCAGGCCAGTTAATGAAAGTCCAAGTGGATTACACCCATCAATTTACTACACCGTTAATCGGTGGGTTCTTTGGCGCAGCCAATAATTTTGTGCTTCATGCGGAGGGCACGTACCGCAATGAAGATTTTCTTGGTGGGGCCTGACCCATTTTCTCTAGCCATCAGAAAGAGATTGAGCTATGAAACGACCAATGCTTCAGTCAAATCAAGGCGTTGTCTCTCTGGAGTTTTTGATGATGTTCATGGTCTTTACGGCCCTGGCGTTTGCAGTTGTCGAGTTTGGATCACAAATTCATGAACGCAATATGATCTCGCATTTAGTTAGAGAAGGGGCCAGTATCTACTCACGTGATCTAGAGAATGCCAATACCATCGACGCCATTATTATTGATGCCAGCTACTCCTTGGATTTTATCAATAAACCAGAAAATTATGCTCTTTTTGTGGCGAGAGTGACTGCGGGCAATCCTCCAGTCTGTGCAGCTACAGGGGGCAGCGGAACCTTAGCGGAGGCAGAAGTTGTTGCCCCTAGCTCTGCTGCGGATTGTGGTCTCACTCCAGAATTATTGGCGTATCTACAGGAAGATGTGAACGGAATTGCTCAAATGCAACAATTCTCAGTGGTTCGGATCTATTATAAACATAATCCATTGACGCCCCTTGCCGGGTTCCTCGATCTAGCCTTTTTTGGCGGTGCAGCGCTGGATCCGGATCCTATTATGGTCGCCACAGCAATTTATTGAACAAACGCGTGACTCCAGTAGGGCTTGTTGGTGAAAGATTGAGATATTCCCTATTGGTGTACGTGTTGTGCCTCTATGCAGAGAGGTTCTTTCATTATCAAGCCTTTTTGATTGTTTAGCATCTGTGATGGATGCGAAGTCGGTTCTTGCTTTCCTTTTGTATCAACCTACCTGAGTCATTGGCATCTCCACTTTCCGCCTTTTCTAAACCTTTTCCAGACATTGAAGATCAACTGGTTGCTGTATTCGTTCTTTGAGGGAGCATGGTTTTTTGTCCTTGGCCTTTCGGGTCATTAGTTTTCCTTCCTACAGATTGCGAAAAAGTTGCCGACTAATACCCTGTTGAACATCGATCATTCCTGAGCACATTTAGTGGCCTAGGCTCTAAATTAAAGGAAGAGGATAAGAGCGAAAACGGTTATGACCACACAATTCATAATGTATGGTGTTTTGTTATTGGGGCTTCTGGTTGCGGGCATAACGGATGTTCGCTCCAGCCGCGTGCCCAATTTACTCACGTTTTCCTTGGCTCTTATCGGACTTGGGTTTCATGCTTTCTCAGCCTCTGGAGCCGGGATTGTCTTTAGCTTGGAAGGCTTGGGTTTGGGGTTCGTGCTTCTACTGGGTTTCTACATGTATGGCGGTATGGGCGCGGGTGACGTGAAGTTGCTTGCCGCCGTGGGGGCAATTGTTGGCCCTCTTAACGTCTTTATAGGATTTCTTATTGCTTCTTTGCTAGGTGGATTATATGCCGTGGCTGTGATGATTTGGCATTTAGGGTTGTCGCGTACAGCCGAAAGGATAATGGTCTTGTTTGTCACTTTGGTCTTTATGAAGGCCAATGTAGCCACTTCATTGGAAGAAACTTCTCTACCAAAATTGCGATATGCACTTGTCATTGGACTTGGAACTCTCATTGGGGAGGGGTATCAGTGGTTTCGGGTTGTCTAAGATAGTTAATGCAGTGGTGACGAAAAGACTAAAGAACATCAATATGAAATCCGATATTGGCATATAAGGCATAAAAAATGGGACTGGTCCCTCAGTTTCATCGACAACGATGTGGAATGTTGAAAATTGACTAGCAAACAAAGATATAACGAGGAGGAAGTGTGATGGGGCAAAATCGTCCACTGTTATTTTTAGGTGCAGCGATCGGAATCGCTTTAGTAACCACGGTTTTAATCTATCAATGGCTTGCAGGGCAGCAGGGAAGTGAGCCCGAAGCAATACCGGTGGTGGAAGTTGTGGGATCGCAAATAGCTATAGCGAGTGACGATGTACCTTGGGGGACGCCGCTTACAGACGAGTTTATCCGATTAGTCTCCTATCCCGAGGACACACTACCCGTTGGACATTTCACAAAAGCTGAAGACTTAAAGGGGCGAGTGGTCTTAGCGAATCTCAAGAAAAACGAACCGATTATGGAGTCCAAGCTGGCTCCTATTGATGTCACCACAGGAGGAGTAAGTGCGGTGATGGATCCGCAAAAACGTGCTATGTCTGTGAAGGTCAATGAAGTTGTGGGTCTTCCCGGATTTGTGAAGCCTGGAGATCGTGTGGATGTGATGGTGACGTTTGCTCGCCCAGGTCGGACAAAGGATCCACAGATCACCAAAGTGGTATTGGAAAATGCTCGGGTTTTGGCTACCGGCACGCAAATGGAACGAGTCGATGATGAGGAAGAGCCGAAGGCAGTCAAAGTTATTACTCTTGAAGTGACCTTAGAAGAGGCGGAGAAACTAGCAATGGCTGAAAATGGTGGACAAATTCGGTTGGCACTTCGGAGCCCTCTCAATGCTGAAATTCAGAAGACTAGAGGTGCAAAATTTTCGGATCTTACGAGGTCATATCAACTTGCTCCAAAAAGAGGTACCGGTGTCAGGGTAGAAGTGATCAAAGGGAAAGATAAAGCGGTTCGACGTTTTTAAAGAATGATGCTATCTAGGACGTTTTAATAGCAGGGGATCATTAGGATTTCACCCACGTTAACCATAAGTAGGTACAATTATGCCATGTTTTTTTAAGCAACAACTGATGATGATTACTTTGAGCCTCTTGCTTAGTAGTCCGGTCTGGGGAGAAGGTTTGACGTACCAGACTTCTCAAATTGATTCTCCTCAATCATTAGACTTGACAGTGGGAACATCAAAAATAGTTGAGACTCCCAACATTTTCAAGAGGGCTTCTCTCGCAGAGCCTAAGATAGCCGACACGATCGTTCTTTCGACTAAGCAGGTCTATGTCACCGCAAAAAAGATTGGTACGACCACGCTAACTCTGTGGAGTCAGAATGGCAAAGTCTCCAATGTGCTGGAGGTTCGAGTGACGCCTGACGTGACGCGCTTGAAAGAACAACTCCATACCTTGCTGCCAGACGAACCAGGCTTGCAAGTTACGGCGAGCAACGAACATATTACCGTGGGAGGTCCGGTCACGAATGTTGAGGCCTTGAATCGGGCGTTGGTCATCGCTGAGCCATTTGCACCGAAGAAAATTCTCAATATGATGCAAGTTGGTGGCGTGCAACAGGTCATGATGGAAGTCAAAATTGCAGAGATGCAACGCGGGTTATTGAACAGGCTGGGCGTGAATTTTACCAGAAGGCAATTAGGTGAGCGTGATTTTTCCATTGGTAGATTGAATGAGTTAAGCACCTTCGAAGCAGATCCAGAAGGCGCAGGGGGTATAACCGTATTTGCTTCCCAGGCTGCCAATGCATTCTTGGGATTTAATGTCGGTAATGATGCCTGGACCGTAACGCTGGATATGTTGAAAGAACATGGGTTGTCAAAATCGTTGGCTGAACCAACGTTGATTACTGAGAGTGGTCAGGCTGCGTCATTCCTTGTGGGCGGGGAGTTTCCTGTTCCCATCCCTCAAACCTTTAATACGCTTAGTATTAAGTATAAGGAATTTGGTGTCGGCTTGAAATTTACTCCGACGGTTCTTTCGAATGAACGTATTTCTATTGTCGTGAACCCTGAGGTTTCAGAATTGGATTTTGCCAATGGAATTCAATTGGGCGGATTCCAAGTCCCGGCTCTGATTACCCGTCGAGTGAAAACTGTGGTGGAGTTGGGGGATGGACAGAGTTTTGCCATTGCTGGAATGCTTCAAGATAATATTCGTGAAACTATTGCTAAATATCCCGTTTTAGGCGATATCCCAATCCTCGGAGCCTTATTTCGGAGCACCTCCTTTGAAAAAAATGAAACAGAGCTGATTGTGATCGTCACGCCACATTTAGTGAAACCACTCAATCTGGTGGAGCAAACGTTGCCAACCGATCACTATTTGGAGCCGAATGATTTTGAGCTCATGTTGATGGGATATCTGGAAGGCGTGTATCCCGAGAAAGATGTTCCGCGACCTTCGGAAGCTTATCAGGTGGGAGAACCTCGGTTAGCGACTCGTACGCCTTATGGTAACGGCGGAATAGAAGGTGTCTTTGGTCATCTTGCACCCTGATGAGTGATAAGAGGGAAAAGGAGAATCTCATGCGACGGAAAAATTTTATGTATGTTGTTGGAGTAATTGGCATTGTCTGTTTAGGAATGACGGGTTGTGGTGTGTGGCCAACTATGAAAGAAGACAATGGTCGTCGGCCTTTAGCCATGGGGAAGAGCGATCAAGTGCTTTCTCCTTGGGCCACTCAACCGGTCCATTTAAGTGTACATTATGGGAATGCCTATCGCTATGCGAAGGAAAGCCAGATACTTAATCCTCAAGCAGGAAATTCTTTAGTGCCACTTGAAGGAATGGGTGGTTTGCCAGCTCAACATACGGTAAACAGGTATCATAAAATATTTGAAAAGGGACCGTTTGAGGAAAAAAAAGGCGGTGGTGGCAACATAATATTTAGTGGAGGAAAATAGGATGGCCGAGTCAAGCTGGAAACCTAAGCGTGCATCAGGTGGTGGTACGGCCGATTCCACTAAGTCGACCTTCAGGGTTGACCTGTCCATTCAAAGTGTCGAAACCAAGAAGGTCTTCGAAGAGATTGTTGCCGAGAAAGATGGATTTCAAGTCAAGGAGAACAAGGATACCACTCCTGCTTCGCTTCTTATTTTAGAGTTACACGACAATCCCGAGGAGACATTCTCCGTTATTCGAGATTTAGTCAAAGCCGCAAGGGGCACCGAAATCTTTCTGACTGCCTCCAAGTTGGATTCAGCTATTTTGTTGGAGGCCATGCGCTCTGGAGCTAAAGAATTTCTTGCTCAACCCATACAGAAGCAAGAAGTCGAAGATGCCCTCTCGCGCTTTCAGGAACGTGCTACTGCGATGGTTACGAACGATGCACCAATCAAAAAAGACGGAAAGGTCTTGGCATTCTTTGGAGGGAAGGGTGGTGTGGGGACGACAAGCATGGCGGTTAACACGGCGGCAGCTTTGATGAAATTACCTGGCGAACCAAGAGTCGTGCTGGTTGATGTGAATCAACATGGAGGAGATCTCCCACTGTATCTTGATATTCAACCGACCCATAGTTTTCGTGATATTGCCGCCGATCCATCCAGAGTGGATCAAGCGTTCTTATTCCGAATCTTAACGAAGTGTGAGTCGGGATTGCAGATTCTCGCATCCGGCTATGATGACTTGAGTACTGGGCGGTTAAGTCCAGATTGTGTTGAAAGCACGTTGCGTATGCTCCAAGCCAACTTTGACTATATCGTGCTTGATTGTGGTCACGTCTTGGATCTGACGACAAAGAAGGCTATGGAATTGGCGTCTTTGATTTTGGTGACTTCGACGTTAATGGTTCCTGTTGTTCACCGGACGAAGCGGATTTTGGAATTACTTCGTGGATCTGGATTTCCTCAGAGTAAATTGCGGCTAATTATGAATCGTTATTTATCAGGCGAAAAAGATGTGTTAGTGGAGACCGAAGAAATACTGAAACAAAAGGCTCACTGGCTGGTTCCCAATGATTATCCGTCGGTCAGTCATTCAGTTAACAGCGGAAAGCCGTTGATTGAAACGGCTCCTAAAACATCCGTGGGTAAGTCATATATGGATTTTGCCTTTTCTTTTGATGATCAAGCAAGTAAACCGCAGGCAAAAGCTTCTGCTTTTGGTTGGTTGAGTCCTTTTAAATCTAAGCAAACGCAGCCTGCTACGTGAATATTTATTTGATCAATATTGTGATCTAAGGGGGAATAAGACGATATGTTTCAATCCGAGTGGAGTGATGTAGGGGAAGGGGCTGGACCAGAAGTCATGGATCTTAGTCCCCTGAAGGAACGTCTTCATCGGCAAGTGATTGATGCATTAGATCTGACAATTGTCGCATCGCTGGATGATGAGCTTCTAAAAGCCGAGCTAAACAAGCTCGTGACTGAATTGCTGGAAAGCGAAGAAGTCCCTCTCAGTATGAAGGAGCGGGAATCCCTCATTTCTGATATACAACATGAGGTTATGGGGCTTGGACCGTTGGAACCATTAGTCCAAGATCAAAGTGTGAACGATATTTTGGTGAATCGGTGCGATCAGATTTATGTGGAACGGAATGGCAAACTTGTCTTAACTGATGTGAGATTTCGGGATGAAAGTCATTTGCGGAAAATTATCGAAAAAATTGTGTCGGCAGTGGGGCGCCGGATTGATGAATCGTCTCCAATGTGCGATGCACGTTTGTTAGACGGGTCTCGTGTAAACGCTATTATCCCCCCACTCGCCTTGGATGGCTCCTCTATTTCCATTAGAAAGTTTTCTAAAGATAAGTTGGTAATTCAAGATCTCGTAGACAAGAAATCCTTAACCCCAGAAATAGCGGAACTTCTTCGGGGAATTGTGGAAGCACGACTCAATATTATCATTTCCGGTGGTACGGGTTGTGGAAAAACGACTATTTTGAACATCTTATCGGGATTTATCCCAGATGATGAACGTATTGTGACGATCGAGGATTCAGCGGAGCTGCAGTTACGCCAGGATCATGTCGTTCGTTTAGAGACCCGACCGCCCAATGTTGAGGGCCGAGGGGAAGTTTCGCAACGGGAACTTGTCAAAAACTGTTTGCGCATGCGTCCTGATCGGATTGTCATGGGTGAGGTGAGGAGCGGGGAATGTTTGGATATGCTTCAAGCAATGAATACTGGTCATGATGGATCATTAACCACGATTCACGCTAATACCCCACGTGATTGCTTGACTCGTGTGGAAACGTTGGTTGCGATGGCTGGTCTTAATTTAGCGACAAAGGCATTACGTCATTACATTAGTTCTGCCATTGATGTGGTGTTGCAGCAGACTCGGTTATCCGATGGATCACGAAAAACGACGAGTTTATCCGAGATCGTCGGCATGGAAGGTGAAACGATTACTATACAGGAAATTTTTAACTTTCAACAAACTGGACTCGATTCGGAACGAAAAGTTCATGGAATCTTCCGAGCAACTGGCGTTCGCCCCAAATTTGTTGAGCGATTTAAGGCCTTGGGAATTGAGTGCGATCTGAGTATTTTTGATCCGGAGAAAATCTATGAAGTCTAAGAAGATGCAATACGTCATCTTTGGGTTTTCTGCTGTTATTCTCAGACGAGAATTTTGTGTCGTAGGAGAATGCGTATGACAATTGTCATAGGTCTTGGGATTTTTCTGTCGTTGATTTTACTGATTGAAGGTGGGTATTTCTTTTACCATCAATATATTAGCCCTCATCAACGGACGATGAAGCGACGGTTGCGGGGATCAGCAAAGCGTGCTGAGGGAAATGAAAAGGTTGCAGAACAAGAGATCTTACGGAAACGAAAGCTGAGTGACGTTCCCTGGATGCAAGCCTTGCTCACTTCCGCCAGCAACTTTGGTGGACTAGAGCAGTTATTGCAGCAAGCCAATAGCAAAATGCCTCTCGGTGTGTTTTTTTTGCTGAGCGGTTGCTTGGGGATGGTGGGCGGATTGTTTGGGGCATACAAAGATTGGGGGTTGCCCGCGGCTTTGGCCTTAGGCGTCGCGACGTCTTTCGTCCCTTGGTTGGCCGTGAAGATGAAGAGGAAGAAGCGGTTTGCGAGCTTTCAGCGCCAATTACCAGAAGCCCTTGATTTGATGGCTCGTGCCCTTCGAGCAGGGCATGCCTTCTCGGTTGGCATGAAAATGGTAGGTGATGAATTCCCTGATCCTGTTGGTCCTGAGTTCGCTCGAACGGTTGAAGAAATCTCCTTTGGTATCGATGTTCCTGAGGCACTGGGGAATTTGACAACTCGTGTTGAGTGTGCTGATTTGAAGTTTTTTGTCACTGCGTTAAGTGTTCAACGAGAAACAGGGGGGAATTTAGCAGAAATCATTGAAGCTATTAGTCGGTTGATCCGGCAACGATATGAATTATTGGGTCGAGTGCAAGCACTTTCTGCTGAAGGAAAGATCTCCGCGTATATACTCATTGCCTTGCCGTTTGTGATGGCGGGAGTTCTGTGGACTCTTAATGAAGAGTATATGACTCTATTGTTTGAAGATCCTTTGGGACATATCATGATGGGCGGTGGAGCTTTCATGATGTTGCTTGGGGCATTTGTTATGAAAAATATGATTCAAATAAAGGTCTAAACCTCAATGGAACCACTTCTTCTTATTTGTATTTTAGTGTTCTTCATGATGTCGATGTTGGGTTGGAGTGCCTATACATTCTATCAATCCAAACAGCAAAAATCAGACTGGGGTGATCGAGTGAGCGGAGAATCCGCTAAGGTATCCAGAGGGAAAGCTCCTGAGAAAAAATCGAGTGTCTTTCAACAGGCCTTTGAGTATGTGGTAGACCGTTTAGGGAAGGTCGGTCAGCCAAAAGATCAAGCGCAAGTTTCCCATGTTCGTGAGAAGCTTGTGAGTGCTGGCTACCGAAGCGCTCGGGCTCCAATAAATTTTCTCGGCTCTCGGATAATCCTCGCGGTTTTCCTTGGAGTGGGTTTTCTTATTTTTGGCACTGAAGCGACCAAAGGGATGTCTTCCCCATATGCCTTTCCTGGGATTTTAGTACTGTGTATGGTTGCTGGGTTTTATGGTCCACAATTGTGGTTGAGTTCTGCTATCACAAAACGAAAAGAGCTACTCGTTGATGGGTTTCCCGATGCGTTAGATCTTATGGTTGTGTGTGTGGAAGCTGGCTTGGGATTGGATCAGGCGATGAATCGCGTTGGTCTAGAAATTAGCTCGGGGCATAAAGAGCTTGGAGAAGAATTCACTCTCCTCAATCTTGAGTTGCGCGCTGGGCTTTCGCGAGAACAAGCCCTTCGCAATCTTGTTCAACGAACAGATTTAGAGGATATTCGAAGTCTTGTGGCTCTCTTGATTCAAACTGACAGATTTGGAACCAGCATTGGGCAGGCACTACGTGTGCATTCAGATTCTATGAGAATGACTCGTCGCTTGAAAGCCGAAGAAAAAGCTGCGCAGTTGGCCGTGAAGCTCATGATTCCACTGATTCTATTTATTTTTCCAAGTTTAATGATTGTGATCGCAGGCCCCGGAGTGATTCGGCTCATGCAAAATTTTTCAGCTTTCTAACGATTCATTTTATCTTCGAGGGTGATTTTGTAAGAGAATGTAAGCAATGCTCCCAAGAAAGTCCATTGAGGTTTGTATTTTTAATAGATTTAGGTCAGAAGGAAAAACGGTAAAGAATTTGTTAACAATTTTTAGGGAGTGGGGATCATGAATAAAATATGGATGTTCAGTCTAATCGGCTTGTTCTTGGTATCCAATGCCTGCGGTACCAAAGAGCAATCGAACTTTTCTGTTCAAGATGAGCATTATCAGCAAATCTTAGATCGACAAAAAGCGGGAGTGGATACGAAAGTCCAACCTGAAATTGATTTGACAGCAGAAATGACACGAAGTGATTATGAAAAATTAGGGGATGCTCATTTCCAGCAAGGCAATTTTCAAACAGCCAAGGAACAATACGAGAAAGCCTTAAACTTGGAGCCGGGACGTATATCTGCACACTATAAATTAGCGGTTATTTATTTAGAAAAAGGATCATCTCAGGAAGCCTATAATCACTTCCATGAAATTCTAGACTATGATTTGAATTTTGCCGCAGCCTATGAAGGAATGGGACGGGCTTTATTGAAAATGGAAAAAGATGTTGAAGCTGAACGCGAATTTCAAGCGGCTCTACTCTACGATTCAGGCTTGTGGACGTCCACAAATTATTTAGGAATTGTTGCAGATCGTCGTAATGCTCATAAAGATGCGATCAATATGTATCATGTGGCTCTAGCGCAAGAAGCCAATAATTCTGCTATTTTGAATAATTTGGGTATGGCCTATTATCTTGACCAGCAGTATGGCAATGCTGTCAGAACGTTTCAGCAGGCCTTGCAGGCTGGGGGGGGGAACAAGAAGATTGCTAACAATCTTGGTTTGGCCTTGACGAAGTTAGGAGATTATGACTTGGCGTATGATGCCTATGCCCGTGGAATGGATCCGGCTAAGGCCTACAATAATTTGGGAGTCGCTTTTCTTGATGAAGGACAGTTTGCACGAGCATCAAGGTGTTTTGAAAAAGCTATTGAAGTCCAACCGACGTTTTATGAAAAAGCTAAAGAGAATTTAACCGTCAGTAATCGGATGTTTCAAAGGCTTCCTATGATTCAACAAGAAACATTAATTCGACAATACCCAACATGCTTGTAAAAGAAAAGGAAGGGCTAAGATAGATCCTTAGGACTCAAAATTTTTGTACATCACTTACATGGAAAGATCTGAAATATTCTGAAGCTATCAGGTTGAGATTTTGAAGAGAAATTTCCTCTCATTCCGTGCGGCAAGCCTGTCTTCATCTGGTCTCTCTAATTTTCCTCATTGCTGGTACATATTTAAGTGTTGATTGGATATAGAGAATGTAAAGAGCTGAATGAGTCACGTGGCTCTATGCTGAGCAAAGTTTCAATCAACTAATTTTTTGCCATTAGATTGAGCGCATAAGGATTCTAGGGTTTTGGCAAGATCAATGATCTTGTAGGGTTTCACCAAGATGCCTTGAAAGCCATATGTTTGGAAATCTGCCATAATGGGGTCGTCAGAATACCCACTCGTCACAAGGGCTTTAAGGTGTGGATCTAACTTTCGAAGATGTTGAATCGCTTCTTTTCCACCCATGCCACCTGGTATTGTTAGATCTAAGATTACCGCATCAAAAGTCTTTCCACTGGTTAAGGATTCGGAAAACACATCAATGGCCATCTGACCATCCCGAGTCGTTGTGACTTCATAGCCGAATTGAGTGAGCGCATCCTCGACCATCCTGCAGATGCTCTGTTCATCGTCCATCACCAAGATTCGGCCACGTCCTTTCGGAATGTCTTGAGGGTCAACATCAACAATAGAATATGACGAAGGTAGGTACACGGTGAACGTTGAGCCTTTACCTCGTTCAGAATGGACACTGATGTGTCCATGATGTTGCTGAATGATGCTATGTGCGGCGGCAAGGCCCAATCCAGATGCACCGGGTTTTGTGGTGAAGTATGGGTCGAAAATATTAAGTAATTCCTGCTCGGTCATTCCCTTCCCCTGATCCATAAATGCTATCTTGACGTAGTCTCCAGGAGGTAACGAAATTGTTGAGAGGCTCGGTCGAGTATGGAGTGTAGTATTCTCAACGTGAATCGAAAAATGACCGCTCTGAGGCATAGACTGTCTTGCATTAATCGTAATGTTTTGGATCACTTGGCGCAGTTGACTGGCATCGGCATCCAATGGAGAAAGATCATTGGGAATGTCAAAATGGCAACTAATTGACGAACCCGACAATGCAAAAATAGCACTTTTCCGAAGGAGGTCTCCCAGGGCGACAGATGTTTTGATGGGCGCGCCGCCTTTGGCAAATGTGAGGAGTTGTTGGGTGAGTTCCTTGGCACGAAGGCACGCATGCTCGGCTTGTTCGAGGTTTTGAGCTAAAGGGTCTTGGGGCATCATTCGCAATTTCACAACAAAGACATTGCCAAGAATTGTGGTGAGCAAGTTGTTGAAGTCATGGGCAAGACCTCCTGCCAATACACCGAGGGAATTGAGTTTGCTAATGCGTTGTTGTTCATCTTCTTGCCGCTGCCGATTGATCGTATCGTGGAACATGATCACCGTCCCTATCAGGTGACCACTGTGGTCGCGAATGGGGGTTTCTCGTATGGCGATTGTTCGTTGAAGGCCGTGTTTGGTGATAAGTTGCATTGGGGTGTTGGGGGCTGTCAGGGCAGAGGGTGCAGGAGAAAATTGGAACGCCGCCTTATCTTCCTCTTTGGATACTTCGTTATTTAAACGGAGCACTTCCTGAAAGGGTCGAGCGACTGCTTCCTGATGTGTCCATTCCGTAATTTGTTCTGCCAGGGGATTAAAAAAGGTAATACGTCCTTCTCGATCGGTGGTAAGGATTCCTTCATCGAGTGATTGCAGGGTAGTGACCAAGCGATCTTTTTCTGCTACGAGGGCACGCTCAATGTCTTTTCGATCTGAAATATCTCTCAGGGTAAACCCATAATATGTATCCAGTCGGACTTTCCAGTTGGTTAATGAAATTTCTAAGGGAAAAGATTCACCAGTGCTGCGAAGTCCTGTTAATTCCACAGGCTGCTGACTGGAGTGCGACTCAAATTCTCCATCGCTCAGATCCTCCAGCTCTTTTCGATAAATATCTCGATAGCCTTCTTCTAAAAGTATGAGGATTGATTGGCCGATAATCTCGTCCTGCTGAAAACCGAATATTGCCTCGGCGGCAGGATTCCATGAAGCAATGGTGCCGTGGAGATCAGCCGAAATGATACCTTCATGTGCCGAGTCAACAAACGAGGAATATTGTGATTGATAAACAGACAGGCTATGTCTGACGCGGACATGATTGGTGATGTCTATGCCATACCCTCGGACAAGGCCTATTGCCTGTATGGGAGAAAACGTCCAATCAAAGTGATGATGGTCAATGGCGACGGTGAGTCCTTTGAGAGGAGCCATGGATTTCAGGCATTCCCGTGCAATGTGTGTGAGGGCCGGCGGTAGGACGAGTGGGACTCCATCTTCTCGAAAGCGATAGGTGTCAAGTAGCGCGATCATGGCTGGATTGGCATAGGTTAACCGTCCGTGAGGATCTACTTCTACTATGGGATTCGGGCTTTCCTCAGGCATTGAGGCCAAGTGTTGATGTTCTTCGTGTTGTTCAAGTTGATGGCTTAAATCACGAAAGAGTAACAACGCGCCTGGGTTGTAAGGATCCGTGAGTAGCGTACATTGGTACTCCACCCAGCGTGTTTCTCCACTCGGTCGTCGGAGTAGCAATTTTTGTGTCCAAATAGCCTTCCCTGTTTTGAGGACCCGGCTAATGGGGCAATCTTTTTCTTCTGTAAGAGGGTCACTATGAAGGCAGCCTGTATGTTCATGAAAACTTTGGCCCAAACATGATTGTTCCGTTCGCTGAAGAATTCGTGCGCCCTCTAGATTCAGGGAAAGAATGTGTCCCTGTGGATTTACCTGACAAATACCAATATGGATAGAATCCAATAGTGTATGCACAAATGCTTGGGATGAACGCAGGGCTTGAGTCAGGCTTGGGAGATCCATTTCACTGATTTCCTGAAAGGGATGTTGTGGGTTCATTGATCGAAAGTGAAAGAAAAGGACATCGGGTGCGTGCCTCTTACCATAGCGAATCTAAAATCTTGGACATATCCCATCCGGCTTCATGGGGGTTGATGGATTCTTGAATTGTGCGTGACGTCTCGTGTGTTGTTTGAGAAGACAGGTCAATAATTTCTTGTTCCTCCACTGGCTCTCCCGATGAATTTTTGAGTAATTTAATCGTGGGAGTGAGACGAGAATGGCTATGAACCCAGATCACGACGGCTTGTTCCCCGGTGTTCAACCTGACGAGTGAACCAATAGGATACACGCCTAAGAGATGAATAAGTCGCTGGACTAATTTGGTGGCGTACTGACCAGCTACAGCTGCCCGATAGAGTTCGGATAAGGCTCGTGAAGGAGGGGCGGGTGGTTGGCTGCAA
Organism: Nitrospirales bacterium; assembly: GCA_029261255.1. GTDB lineage: Bacteria > Nitrospirota > Nitrospiria > Nitrospirales > UBA8639 > Nitrospira_E. The sequence goes on along the minus strand of JAJDBQ010000005.1, from coordinate 47,763 downwards.
CGACCGCTGATCTGAGCATCATACGTATCAGCAATACTCAAAATTTGAGTCAACTCAGAAAGATCATGTCCTCGTAGACCTGTTGGATATCCAGATCCATCAAGTCGTTCATGATGGTGCAGAAGCATTTGTTTAGATTCTCGAGGAAAATCAGGGAATTGATTAAGCATGGCTTCGCCCATGTCACAATGAGCCTGAATTAATTTATGGTCTTGAGGAGAATAGGGCTGAACTTTTCGCAAAAGATTGAGTGGCAAGCGCAGTTGGCCGATGTCGTGGACCATGGCCGCAAGCCCTAAAAGCTTAAGCTGTTGTGGATCGCAGCCATAGTCTTGTCCAATGGCCATCGCCAGAACACTCGTATCAACGCTATGAGTTGCCAGCTTGGCATCAAAGCGGCGCATTTGGATCAGTGACACCATGGCGTCTTGATATTCTAAGAGGCCATCTAAGAGAGTGCCGACGACAGCACGGACATCCGTAAGATGCTGTGGAGTCGAAGATTCCATTTGACGGAAAAACACATCTACTGTCGAAATGGCTTCTGCACGGAGTAGTCGAGCGGATTCAATTTCTTCAGGTTTTGGTCCGAAGCTCATATGTGGAGGTGGGAGCGGTTCGTCAGAGATTGTCGGAGTATGCGACAATTCCTGTTCGTCGGAATCCACAGCGACATCCGCTCCTTTTTCCGTATCGATGAAGACGTCTTGAATCCCGTAGCTCCGCAACAGAGCAATTTCATCATCACGTTTCACGAGCCATTTATGGCGGAGAAATGGTGTTTGAAACCAGGACTGATCCATCCCAGCGATATACATACCGGGTCGTAAATCTTGAATGGCAATGCGTTTTTTCATTGCAAAGGGGGTGGATAGAGGAGAGGAAAACTGCACCTAAAGTAACGACTAAATTAGATAGAGGAAAAGTACAGAATGATCAATGTCATGTGTACAGAGAAAAATGATAAATATCGTAAGGTAATTATGGGAAAAGAGCAATAGAACAGGGGTGACAATAACTTTGAGGAATAGGCGTGGTTATGTCAAAAAAACCAAATAATTCTTCACAGTTTTTGAACGATACCGTTAGATGACTACAAGAGGAGAACGATGAGATAGAATGATACGGTGGGTTGATGAACAATTGCTTTGCTCAATCAAGACGTGAGATGCGTGTGAGGATTTTTATAGCTTCTTCATGTTGATCACCGAGCATCAGCAAGACATGATAATGCTTCAGTGTTGGAAGTAATCTCAGGTCCGATGCCCCCCATGTTTTTTCTCGAATGGCTAGTGCTCGTTTAAACAGCGGTAAAGCAATCTTCAACTCACCTTTTTCCTGATAGATGGAGGCGAGTTTGTCTAGGGGGTCAGCCATATGGAGGTGCTCAGGGCCAAGGGATTGGACGATGAGGGGCAATGCTTCCCAGTAATAGGATTCGGCTTGATTGTCGTTTCCTTCAAGATGAGCAATCTCTCCTAGCTGGTAGATAATTTCGGCATATCGTTGATCTTTAGGACCATTTTCTCGAATGGATGGTAAGATAGTCTTGAGTTGGGATTGGGCTTTAGACAGATCGCCAGCGCGAATGCTGCGTTGAATAGACTCCCATTCTTGATCCCATTCTGAGGAGGTGGGACACCCAGTCAAACTGCACAGGGTGAGAACCAGAATCCATGTCCTGGAGAAGAATCTGTCGTTTATGAAGGCCATGAATGGATAATCCGTTTCATCAAGAGCTGCTGTGACATGACTTGTTGGACGTATGCTTGCAGTTGTGTCGCGAGAGCTGCTTCAGAGAAGCAACATGAAGAAGCGAATGATTGTCTAGACATTTTTCAGTGCTCTTTGTAGTGTAGCGATCAAGGAATGATACGACAATGATGACGACAATCGATCGAATCATACGTTTTTGTGAACATGATGTGTGGAAGTTGCGTGTTCATGAGCTCACTGGCTTTCGCCAGTTTGGCGTGAAATGTTTGCGCCTCGGCCTAGTCGCAGCCACAGAATTCCGTGAAAGCTTTTTAAGTATCCGGGCGACAAGCCTTGTCTATACCACTCTGCTCTCAATGGTGCCCTTCCTGGCCGTAACCTTTTCTGTGTTGAAGGCTTTTGGCGTTCATCAGCAAATTGAGCCCATCCTCTCTCAGGCCTTTGATCCGCTAGGTGAAAAAGGCGTGGAGATTACCACGAATATCATCCAGTTTGTCGACAACTTAAAAGTTGGGGTCTTAGGAGCGGTGGGTGTCGCAGGGCTCTTTTATACGACCTATTCGCTGATTGAAAAAATAGAAGAGGCGCTCAATTCCATTTGGCGCATAGAAATTGGTCGTCCGTTAGCGAGGCGCATCACCGATTATTTAAGTGTAGTCTTAGTTGGTCCAGTCTTTGTGTTTACCGCATTCGGTCTGATGGCCTCTTCCCAAAGTCATTGGTTGGTTCAACGAGCGATGGAGATTCAGCCATTTGGCTATCTCATAGTGGTACTGACGAATCTCTTGCCCTTCTTATTTATGTGTATGCTGTTCACCTTCTTGTATAAATTTGTGCCAAATACACCGGTGAACATCAGTTCGGCATTCGTCGGAGGCCTGACTTCTGGCATATGCTGGCAAGTTGCGGGGATGGCGTTTGCGGCCTTCGTGGCAAGCTCAAGCCGGTATAGTGCGATCTATTCAAGTTTTGCTGTGCTCATTCTCTTTCTCATTTGGTTGTATGTTGGATGGCTTATTGTTTTGGCCGGGGCCCAAGTTGCCTATTATCATCAGCATCCCTCAGCCTACTTGCTTCATCTCAGGCGAAAGCATCAAACCCCGCTGTTTCGTGAGTATGTGACTCTGTCCCTGCTTGGACATATTACTCGACGTTTTTTATCAGGCAAAGCACCGCTGAGAGAAGAACAATTAGCACGAGTGCAACGAGTCCCTCTCACGTTTGTAGAATCATTAATTGGTGATTTGATGCAAGCCAATATGCTGATACGCACGGAGAAACCGAAAGGGTTGGTCTTGGCGCGGCCACCTGAAGCGATTGCCGTGGCTGACGTCTTGAAGGTGGTACAGCATCAATTGCATAATGGGCCGCAAGGGTTTGCTGTTGGGACTGATAAGGTGAGCCAATTATTGATGCGTCGAGATGCGGCCGTGCAAGGCGCGCTAGAAGGCATCACGCTTCGGCAGCTGGTCAAGGACCAACCGATTGATCCGGTTTCTGATGAAGAATGGGACAGCTCAACGGAAGCTGAACTTGAGGACAATCGAAAAGAAGACAAGGAACTCCTTCCCAGGGTTTCTCGCGACCCTGTGGGGTGAGCAATTGACTAGTGATCCGAATATTCGCTTGTGATAGGATTTAAGGCCAACTTCAATCTTGATCTAGTTGATCCACGTTATGAAAAATCTATGGATCGTCCCAGGTGCACCGCTGTCCAATGGCCAGGGGTGGGTCATTTGGTGTTCGCGTAAAGGGGAAAAGAATTTCTCTCCGCCAGAGGTGAGAGTGAACAGTCGCGGTTCCTCTGTCTCTTGTACAACTCATTGGGAACTCCTACCGAAAGTACCAGGCCTCAAACGTCGAATGGGTCTGCTGACTGTCACACTCACAATGCCCGCCCCTCCAGAAGGAGAGCGATTTTGTCTCACCCTGTCAGCAAACAATGAGAGCCAGGATTTCACTTGGTCTACGTTGCCCTATGGAGTCAGTGAAAAAGGGGTCACTTTTCTTTTTGCCTCCTGTTTCTGGCAGAACAATGACCGAGACGGATATTACCGTGCTGGGCTCAAAGACCTACAGGCGTTGGCAAATCCTCAGTTTAAAATGCTTCTTGGTGATCAGGTGTATCTGGATTGGCCGAATGATTGGGACTTAGGTGACAATGCTATTGAACTATTTTCCAAACGGTATCGCCAATATTGGGGGGATGCTTTCTATCGTGAAGCTTTGCAGAGTTGTCCAAATTTTATTACGTGTGACGATCATGAATATTGGAACGACTACCCTGAAAAACAGGTCCATTTGCCACAAACATGGGATGCCAATAACCGCAAAAAATATGGTCATTGGGCTGATACGTTATATCACCAATTCCAAGCCTGTCTTAATCCCAATCAGACTCGGTGGTATGATTTCACAATTGAGCCGGTCTCTTTTTTTGTGGCAGATACGCGTTCTGAGCGAGAGCGTTGTCGTGATAAGGGCACCAGCCATTTTATGTCCGAGGACCAATGGGTGGCTTTAGAGGTCTGGCAAGCCAACTTGCAGGGACCTGGCGTCTTGGTTCTAGGTCAACCATTATTTCAGAAAGATGGTAATTTTCTGGATCATTCTCTGTCTAATTTCCCGAAAGATTACGCCCGTCTGTGGCGAGTGTTGGAACGAAGTCTAGCGGGGACTAATCAAGATGGTTTGCCGCATGACATCGTCATTTTATCTGGAGATATTCACACTGGTCGTTATGCGGAAGCTCATGGGCCATTTCCTGATGCACCTTACGGAGTTCCTGAATTTATCGCTTCCCCAGCAGCCATGATCAATCCTGGGAACGATAAGCCTGAGGTCCCGCCGGAGAAAATAACAATACATCCCAATGCACAAGGGGCGAAATCGGTTTGGCGAATCGATCCGCAAGCCAATATTGAAATCATGACCATTAAAAATAACGTAGGACTTGTTAAAATCTTTCCTGGAAACCAAGTCGGAGGCGTCCCTCGTGTTCGCTTTGAATTGGAATTATGGAGTCTTCCCGCGCAAGTCATTGAATTAGACTGGGATGAAGATGCACCCTCACAGGGCACAGGGGGACCTTTGAAACTATTGTTCAATAAAGAATTACTTCTACGTTAACAAATGAGTATGTTTATATAAATATGAAGAAAGGACGGCCTCATGCGTGATTCCCAAACCAGCACGAGAAATCCTGATATTAAAGATTGGACCAAGAAGTATGAGAAGCGTACTAACTTGCAATTTTTTAATGATGCCTTTGCCTCATTTCGGAAACAGGATTTAGGTAATCGTGGACTCATGACCGTGGGATTGGTGGGGAGCCGAGACTTGCCGGGTCATAGTCTGCGCATGGCACAGGCGATGTTGCGATGGGATCTGCGCCCGAGCTACTGGTCACACGTCTTTGTTGTGGCTGAACCGGTGACCTCGCGCACGTCGTTGAGTAATCTGGAAATACTTGAAATCCCTCTGTTCCCTCGAAATGGACAATTTTCTAAGCCTGAGAATAATGGCGTGAATGAAGGGACTCTAGGCCTCTATGACGATAAAACCGTGGATGCCAACGTGGGGTTAGTGGCCTTAAGTATGTCTGACGAGGAAGCAAGAAAATTAATTCGGCGCGCCAAATCCTGGAATGCGGATCGCGTGCGATACAATTTTTGGAATATGCTAGGCGCTTGGCAGAGCTATCTCTGGTCACAGGGTGCCAAAGCGAATCCGTTGCGCGAAGGCACACCAATTCCCGCATCTGCGTATATTGAGTTTATTTTTGAGCATTTGGGTATGGGAGTGACACCAGGAGCCTCTTCACGTAACAGTGCCCCTGAACATTTGTGGAATGCGGCACGTTGGTGGCACAAAGCGTTTAAAGAAGATAATCGAAAAATCGCAGGCATGTATGTCGCCCGAGACCCAGGTTGTGCCATGTTGCGAACCAACGAATAAGTCAAAGATAACTTTCCCTCTCAAGCGTGATGAAAACTGGATTGATTCAAATGGGCTGCTCGGTTGATTCTGATGAGAATTTGGCGCGGGCTGTTGCAAAAGTTGAAGAAGCCACGAAAAGTGGCGCACAGATTATTTGCCTACCGGAGTTGTTTCGGTCGCAATATTTTTGTCAGCGGGAAGATCCGGCGTTGTTTGATTTGGCTGAATCCGTGCCAGGACCTACCACTGAAACCTTCAGCAAGATTGCCAAAAAACATGGCGTGACCATTTTAGTGTCCGTGTTTGAGCGACGGACGGCTGGGGTGTATCACAATTCTCTTGTCGTGTTGAATGAACAGGGAGAGATGGCTGGGTTATATCGGAAGATGCATATTCCTGATGATCCTGCCTATTATGAAAAGTTTTATTTTACGCCTGGCGACAAAGGGTTTCAGGCCATCAAGACGACCCATGCCACTGTGGGTCCTCTTATTTGTTGGGATCAATGGTATCCCGAAGCCGCGCGAATGACGGCGTTGCTAGGTGCCGAGATTTTGTTCTATCCCACGGCGATCGGCTGGCATCCTCAAGAAAAAGCTGAAGAGGGTCAGGCGCAACGTGATGCTTGGATGACGATTCAACGCAGCCATGCGATTGCCAATGGTGTGTTTGTAGTGGCTGTGAATCGGGTTGGCCATGAAGCGCCAGCAGGCGGGGACGGACTGGAATTTTGGGGAAGTTCCTTTGTTTGTGACCCGTTTGGCGGAGTGCTTGCTCAGGCCTCAGTGGAGGAAGAAGAAACATTGGTCGTGGATATTGATCTGACGCGCATTGAAGTGGTCCGTCGCAATTGGCCTTTCCTCCGTGATCGCCGCATTGATGCCTATGAGGGGATGACGAAGAGGTTTTTGGATGAGGCTGATTGATTTATCTGGGCTCCGTACTAGTTTGATGTTTTTACCCTCACCTTGTCCTCTCCCTTAAAGGGAGAGGGAATTTTCTTGAGTTTCCATCACATGTCATGGCGATTTCAATCTTTCATCTCATTTTGTTTTTCTATTTCCTCTCCCTGGAGGGGAGAGGACTAAGGTGAGGGGAGCAGTGAAACGAATTCCACCGACCTTACGATCTTTTGCACAGCGCCTCCGCTGCGGTCAGGCCGACGCTGAACAGAAGCTGTGGATGCGTCTTCAGAATGGGCAGCTCAAAGATTGGAAGTTCAGACGCCAACATCCTATAGGTGTCTATATCGTTGATTTTTGTTGTTTGGAAGGGATGTTGATTATTGAGTTGGACGGTGAGCAGCATGTCGAACAAGAAGAGGCTCATGCTGAACGAACAAAATATTTAACGGGTGTGGGATTTCAGGTGCTGCGGTTTTGGAATGATGATGTGTTGATGAAAACGGATGACGTCTTGGAGGAGATATTGAGGAGTTTAGAGAGTTCAAGTGGTCTTGGCCCTCAGTCCGCCCCTCTCTCTGGAAGGGAGAGGGGAAATCAAAGCCGAGAGAGACGGGCGAGAGATGATGCCCAGCAGCTTTCAGTGAAGTTGGGGTGGCGGATGCCGGCAGAGTGGGAGCGGCATGAGGCGACGTGGATTGGTTGGCCACATAATACGACGGATTGGCCGGGGAAAATGGCAACTATCCAATGGGTGTATGGAGAAATTGTCCGCCATCTGTCACAGAATGAAATTCTGCAAATTCTGGTCAATGACAAAGCACATGAATTGAAAGCTCGTCGGGTGTTGGAACGTATTGGAGTGGAATTCGACCATGTCGAGTTTGTACGGATCCCCACGAATCGCGGTTGGACCCGTGATTTTGGTCCGATTTTTCTGAAAAGTGATGAGGTGCAATCTCAGGTTAGTATTGCCAGATTTCAGTTTAATGCTTGGGCACGTTACCCAGATTGGCAAAAAGATAATCGGATTCCTGAACGTGTTGCGGCCAAATTCCAGATTCCTCTTGTTCCGGTGTCGCGCCAAAAGCGCGGGGTCGTTTTGGAGGGCGGTAGCATAGATGTGAATGGGCAGGGAACGTTGTTGACCACTGAAGAATGTCTCTTAGACGAACGTATTCAGGTTCGGAATCCGGGATTTTCTCGTGAAGATTATGAAGACGTGTTTCGAGAGTACTTAGGGATTTCGCAAGTGTTGTGGTTGGGGCAGGGTATCGCGGGTGATGATACGCATGGGCATGTGGATGATCTCTGTCGCTTTGTTGATCCCTATACGGTGGTTCTCTGTCAGGAGTCCAATTCCTCTGATGACAATTATCGGCCGCTTGCGGAGAACCGGGAACGGCTTCAAAGCATGCGCTGTGAAGACGGTCGGAAAATTGGCATTGTGGCCTTGCCAATGCCTTCACCATTATTTTTTGATGGGCAGCGGCTCCCTGCGAGTTATGCAAATTTTTATATTGGCAATTCGGTTGTGATCGTGCCTACGTTTAATGATCCGAATGATCGAGTGGCACTCGGCATCTTGTCTGATCTATTTCCCGACCGAACGGTGGTGGGTATTCATGCCGTCGATCTCGTGTGGGGGTTTGGGACGCTTCATTGCCTCACCCAACAACAGCCGGTTTCCGATTAACCATCCATAGGGCCGGTTGAAAAAAGTCACCAGCGGGGTTCTCACCAGTTTCCCGTGCTCACGTACAAAGTGTATGCTCCGCGTCTGAAATTAGTTGCGGTCTTGCTGGACGGACTTTTTTAAACCAACCCAAGGCTTCTGGCGTCCAAGGGGACCATGGGGCTTGTGTTCCTGGCGAATCGTTTTATTCAACACTCCCAAAAGGATTACTGTGACTACCTTCTCCCCTCTCTCTACGCATGCGCCTATGCCTTTTCCCATAAGAATCGGATGGATTGGCACCGGAGTTATGGGTGCCTCTATGTGTGAACATCTGCTTCGAGCGAATTTTCCGCTCACGGTTCATACTCGCACCAAAGCCAAGGCTGAAGGGCTTCTCGAGCAAGGGGCCCAGTGGGTTGACGCTGCTGCTGGTATTCTTGCCGAGGCTGATGTGGTGTGTACCATGCTGGGGTTTCCTAATGATGTGCGGCAGATCTATTTAGGTAAGAATGGGTTATTAGCACAGTCTCGGCCTGGTCAAATGTTTGTGGATTTTACAACATCGGATCCAAGCTTAGCAGTAGAGATTGCCGAATGTGCTTACGAACGACAAGCATTTGCGTTGGATGCTCCAGTCTCAGGAGGGGATGTGGGTGCGAAACAGGGAACCTTATCGATTATGGTGGGTGGTAGTTCTTCTGCATTTGAAACTCTTCACCCCATACTAGATACCTTTGGCAAGGTTTTAGTTCATCATGGTCCAGCCGGTTGTGGCCAGCATGCCAAGTTGTGCAATCAAATAACGATTGCCGGGACGATGATTGGGGTGTGCGAGGCCTTGTTGTATGCACATCAGGCGGGTTTAAATGGGGAAAAACTCTTGGAGTCTATTCGGCAGGGGGCTGCGGGGTGCTGGACATTGGATCATCTCGCGCCAAAAATGTTGCGACAAGATTTTTCTCCAGGATTTTTTGTGGAACATTTCATTAAGGACATGGGCTTGGCGTTAGTGGCCGCCAATCGAATGGGTTTACTGCTTCCAGGTCTCTCGGTGGTTCACAAGTTATATGAAGCCGTACAAGCCCAAGGCTATGGACGCTCGGGAACACAGGCCCTGTTAGTAGCATTGGAGCGTATGGCTCCTATTCATCTTTCACGTTCCAGTATCTCGCTATCATCTTCTCCATCAGTGCGCTAGATCCCTCTCTCTGTTCTCCATCAACTTCTTCAAAGACGTGATAGGTTGAGCTACCAGATCTGTATGGATCTCGAAGGACTGCTTTGGGCTCGAGACTACTGCCGAAATCTGAGGTTGTTTTCTCGACTCTCTGGATACGAAGGTTATGGATGATCTAGAAAATATTTTGATGGGTAAGGGAAAAAATGGTGGAGAACTGGAAGATTGATGATGCAGATTTTTACAAGGTCACCCAATCCTCTAAGACGGTATCGAGCTGAATGCCTACTTCGTCTGGCAGTAAAATTTTGACAATCTCGGGGTTTGAAGTATTCGTTTCCAATACGGAGAAATTAAACGGAATGGGTTCGGGTAACGGCTGGTGAGCCGCATCTTGAATGAGCAATATGGTGGGTTGAAGCAGATTTTCTCGAGAGTTGGCCGTGACAATCCCTCGTTCACCCGTGCTGAGTTCAACTAAGCTGTACGTTGGATAAATGCCGATGAGATTAATGAATTTTCCGACCAACTCCACATCCAAGGACCCCTTTTTACCTCGCTGATAGAGGGTTTGAAGCGCTGTTCGGACCGTTTGAGGCTTTCCACTTTGATGACCAGTGAGCAGCTCATCATATTCATCAACAAGGCGCAGGATGCGGCTGGCTGGTTGAATGGTGGCCGGATCAATATCTGCCGGATATCCAGATCCATCTAAGGCGACATGATGTTCACGAATATATGTTTGGACTTGTTCGGGCAATGTGGCTTGCTCCATCAAAAAATCTAGTCCGCGTTTGGGGTGGGCTTGATAGATCTTTAATTCTGACTGAGAGAATTCATGGATTGGTCGTTGTAGCGCTGTTGGAATTTTCGCATGGCCGGCATCATGAAGGAGGCCAGCCGTGGCCAGGTCTTGGCATACGGAATCTTCTAATCCGATAGAACGTGCAAGTAGCACCGATAATGTACTCACTGCTAACGCGTGTTCGAACAGCACAGGAGAAAAGTCTCTGGTGCGAATCAGTGCGATATAGGCTTCTTCATGGTCAAGCGTTTCAGCCATGATTGATCGCGTCATATCATTCACTTCTGCAATGGCAATCCCTCCGGTCTTTGATAGCGTCTCCAAGATATTTTGTACGCCTTCCAGCATATATTTCCGGGTTTGAGTGATCGCGGTGAGCTCTCCTCCTAAAAGTTTTCCTTGGACTTCATCAGGAAGATGTTGGATTCGTTCAACTTCAGGAGAGATTGATTGCTTGGCGTTGACTTGTAATGGCGTCTCAGCAATCGATTCCGGTGGGTCTTCTTGGTGATCGACTTCCGCTGTCGATATGTCATCAAGTCCGCGTTCTGTATCTATGGTGATTGCTTGAATTCCAGACTTTTGTAGCTTGGCGATGTCGGCAGTCGAATCAATCAAAAATCGATGCCTGAGGAATGGCGTGTTCAACCAGGACCCATCAATCCCACAGAGATACATGCCTACCTTGACGGATGAAATTGGGATGCGTTTTTTTGCCATCGGGTAGATTTCCTATCGTGATTTCAGATCGTCAGCGCATGATTGATCACTTATGTGAGTATCCTGCCATTATCGGTACTCCCTCTATCGTACTTAATGAGGGAGTCATTCATGATGAATGGCTGGGTAGGAAAGATTTGCCAAGTTTTCCAGGATGTTCCTCATCATTGAACTTCTTTCCTTTAGTAGAAAGAGGATGATGTCTATGCCATAGCTTTCATACTCATAAAAAATGGCAGGAAGATAATATTGTCATCCAACCTCCGAGACTTAAGTTCCCCTGACGCAGCACCGAAGGGGAATGAAGACGTCATTATGGAGGCTTGCGATGGTTGGTTCTTCGGTATCGTCCCGCACATGCTCCCGTTGGTTTTTTAAAAGTTCTGTCACACAGACTTCTCTCTGCGTGAGATCAATTGCATTTCTCACGACCTCTGCGCTTTTTGTGAGCCTTGCCTTCGTCGGGGTCGTTTCATTGAGTCTGCCATCATGGAGCAACGCGGCTTCCGACACAGATGGGCCCTTGAAGCACATCCGGACGACCATTCCTATTCTGGGCACAACGACAGATGAAAATGCAGAGGCAGTTGGAATTGTGGCCGAAATTCAATTGGAATTTCTTGAACGTCGTGATCACGATGGACTTGATGTCCAATTTCAATCAACGCCCGGAAAATTTTCTCCTTATGCTCAACAGTCTGTCATTGAAGCCTTACATCTGGTTGTGAAAGCGGCGGCTTTGAATCCTGATTCTTGGACTATCCGTTTTCAGTTACCCTACCCAGGCGTGACTTTATACGGAGAAAGTTTGTCAGCGATGGCGGCGCTAAATATTGTGGCGCTGGCAAAAAATGAACCAGTGGATGAAGAAACCGTCCTTACTGGGACAGTGACAGCTGATGGGCATGTAGGAACGGTCGGTGGCGTGCCGTTGAAAATTCTAGCTGCCTATAAACAACACTATCGCAAAGTCTTAATTCCTGAAGAGCCAGATGTGGCTGATGGTGATTGGGAAACTCCATTTCTCATGGAGGTTCGGCCAGTGGGTTCTATTAGTAAAGCCTATTTAGCGCTGACGAATCGACCGCTACGAACTGTCCTGGCCCAGCATTCTCTTACGGCCGGCTTGACCCCTTAAGGGTTCTCATTTTCTTTCATCTAATTCATCCATGTGCTTTCCGTTCCTCGTTCTTGAATATGCCCGATGGGGATAGTGTAGAACAGAGTCAGACTGAGTTGCGATGATACTTGATTCTGCTATTGCAAAGTTCTTAAGGTGGCGAGGATCAAGAACGCGTTTGTGATTGCCTGTCGGTTTAAAGCTAGAATCATCCGTTAGATCATCAAAGTCTACATAAGCTCTTTATGCAGCGAGGAAACTAAAAAGTCTCTCATCACTCATAGGGTCACCACGAATTTTTTAATTCCCCATGCACGGTAATATCTTACACTGCTTTTTTGTTCCAAACTGCCGTTTCTAGGTTAAACGATCCGCCACCTTTGTGCACGAGGAGAAATTGGTGTCAATGAAATCTGAAATTCGACCGTGTTTTGCCGTTGATATTGATAATGTTTTAGGAAGAGCGGAGCCAGAAGTGCAGCGCTTGTTTCAGTTGGTCACCGGTAACCCATGGCCGGGTGGAACATATGGTAGTGCAGGTGGTTTAGATGACAGTGGAATTGAGGCGTCGGTTCTAGAGGAAATATTTACGCGATTTCATGAAGAATCTATTCCGCAGTTGCCTTTGTATCCTGGATCGAAATATGCCTTGGGTGTTATTCATCGAACCTGTCGCATTATCATTGTGACAGCACGGCGTTCATATTCGCGTCCACAAACATTGAAATGGCTCACCACGCACGGAATTCCGTTCGATGCCCTGTATCACACAGAAGAAAAAACTGAGATTCCCGAATCTATTACTTTGGCGATTGATGATCACCCTGAACATATTCAGAGCTATCTAGCGGTAGAGGCGCGGACTTTTGTCATGGATCAACCTTGGAATCGTCTAATTGATGACCGCAATGTGATTCGAGTGACTGGTTGGGATGCACTCTTGCAATGGTGGCATGTCCGACTTCTCTCTTCCTGTTGGGATAATCGTCAAGAGTCTGATCCGCCGCAACAACTTTGGCAGCAGCTCACCGTTCTCGCATAGACGTCATCTTTCCCTCATTTGCCAAAAGCCTTGCTTGGCTTCGTTAATGAACATGGACCTTGTCACAAGTTTTTGGAGAATGAGCCGACATAAACATGGAGACGTATACGTCTTCTTCGAAAACGAGATTTCTGATACTTACCTGCTTAGAACGTTCAGACTAAGAAATTGGAACTGTGAATGGTTGAGCGTCCGATTCATACTGTGTTGCTGGTGGATGATAATCCCGACGATTGTGAGATGGTCCGGGAAGCGTGGGAAGAAATGCCTATCGGCGAACACTTACGGATGGTCTCTGACGGAACCGATTTGCTGGATTACCTCTATCGTCGCGGAGTCTATGAGAATCGAGAAAGTGCTCCTCGGCCCAGCGTGATTCTACTAGACCTCAATATGCCCTACATGACTGGACAAGAGGTGTTGGAAGAATTGAGCAAAGATCAGGATCTATCCTGTATCCCTGTTGTTGTGTTGACGACATCCAAAGCCCCAAGAGATATTTTCCAAATCGCTACATTAGGTGTGAATGGTTACATGCAAAAACCACCAACGTATTCAGGATATTTGCAGATGTTTGCCAATGTCCGTGACCACTGGGCTGAAATCCTCTCTTCTTCTATGTTGAGGGGTGGAGAAGACTGGGGTGGTCAACCAGCCTGGCACTAAGCATTATTCAGGATTTTCTCCCCTTCCTCTTAAGTTCTCTGATCAATAACCGACAGTATTCTATAGAGATTGATGAACGGTGGCGTTGAGCCTCGCCTTTTGCCTGTCTGCTGGCGAACTCGAATCATTCAAACGATTAGGAACCATGAGGAAAATGAGAACTGCTATGAAAACACATTTTTTCTTGATGAGCACGGTGGCGGTGTTAGGGACATCATTGTTGGCGACAAGTTATGCCGCAAGTAATTCGGACTATGTACATCTCACCCGGCATCGTGATTCGAATGGCAATTTGCTCATGGCGCCAACTCAGCATCAGGCTGAACCATCAGTCATGAAAAAAATGGTGATGCCATCTCAACCAAAAACACTTGAGCGACGGAGCACTGATTGGGGTATGAGTGTTCAAGAAGTCAAAGACAACGAACTCGTCCAGTCATCATGGGATTTGCAGTCACCGGTGTTGGCGGATTATGAACAACGAGTCGCGTATCATACGCAAATCGAAGGAATTGAAGCAGCGTTAACCTATAGTTTTTATGAGAATCATTTAGGACAAGCCAAATATGTGTTCGAGCCTCAGCATGATGATGCAGTGGAATTTGTTCAAGATTTCAACACGGTAAAAAATTGGATTAAGCAAAGCTATGGTGAACCAACATCTGTGCAAGAGATTTGGTTAGACGAACTCTATCAGTATGATTCTAGTCTGTGGGGACAAGCGGTCATGCGTGGTCATCTCGTGATGGTTGCCGAATGGAAGAATCCTGGGACCGATATTGTGCTCGTGTTGGATGGCGGAAATGACACGGTTGGATTAGTCGCCGACTTCTCGAGCACGACGTTTGTCGTTCCGGTGTCGCTTGATACGCAAAGCCCTGAAGGAAATGTCGAAGCCGCGATTGATGACAACACGGTTGAAGCAGCACTTCCAGCCGAACCAACAGAAAATTCCGTAGACCAGGATTTGTCGGTTCAAGATCAATCACCTGAACACGAGGGCCAGGTTGAACACAAGACTGAAACAGAAGTGGCTACCAAGGGACCAGTCAACGAAATACAGGACTTAGAAGAAATTGAACAGCTGTTGAACGAGGAGCATCCACCATCGAAGTTAGCGGATTCGGCCACGGAAGATGGTTCACTGGACGCTGGTATGAAAAATATTGTGAGTGAAGAAGCAACGAAAGAGTCGACCCCTGACGCACATGCATCGATGCATCATGAAGCCGTTGAGCATAACATTCTTGATGCGCAGCCCATCGATGATCAACATCTTGTCGGTGAGGGCAGCTTAGACAAGGGAGTAAAACAAGACGGTCTTGTTGAACCTTCAGTGACTATCCACGAGCCTGAACATCCAATGGACATGGATATGTCAGAGCTGATGCCTATAGAATCTTCGGTTCACGAACCAACAAAAGCGGTACATCAGGTGGAAGAGCATGCAGTTGAGACCCAGGTCCAAGAACATACGATGGATGTATCAGAAGCCATGCCTGCAGAAGCTGTCACGGAAGAGCCGGCAACAGCAGTTCATGAGGTGGAAGAGCATGCAGTTGAGATCCAGGTCCAAGAACCTCAGATGGATGTTTCAGAAGCCACGCCAGCAGAAGCTGTCACGGAAGAATCAACGACAGCGGTTCATCAGTCTGAAGAACATGTCGTTGAACATGCTACTGATGAACAAGCCAAGGTCCATTTAAAAGAAGTGGAAGTAGATTCTCAACCTCATTTGTAAGGTTGACGATGACGCATTCTTAAGACCGTTTCAGTTTTATTTCTCAAATATAGTTGCTAGGAGAGTGGAAGCATTCTCCTAGCATTTTTTTGTCATTCGATTGCTCCGATCTACACGGAGAGCTTGATCATTTCTTACTTTCCGCTGACAACCTGTGGAACAGCATATTTTCCGAGAGCGGGGTCCTCTCTCCTTACATTTTTCTCTCTACTAGTACCAAAAGGGGTAACGTCCGAAAAATCGACCGCGAGGGCCCCAATATGGATGGCTATAGGGATATGCTCCCCAGTAGGGGTATGGTTGGTCATAGCGGCGGTAGTCTGAGGAATAGGTGGGCCAAATGTTGAACTGTTTGATCATCAGTGTGGGGTAGGTATAGTCCGTCTCATCGAGTGGTTGAGTGACAGATCCTGATAGCTCTCCAACGAGGGTGATTCGGGTTCCAGGAGGAACGGTGGCTGGATCAAGGAATGTCTGCTGATAGGCGATATACCGACCTTGAGAATGAGTTAATTCCGTTGAGGGCTCTCGTTGTTTGATAAGCGGCAATTGAAGGATGACAAGTTCTGTCGAATCGGCGAGCCGTTTTGCTGAGAGGATTTGCCCGCCGAGGATAACCAGTTTGCCTTTATGCTCATCTGGAAATGCTTTGATTTGCGAGAAGGACAACGAGTGGTTGAGCTGAGTGGTCAGATCGGCTGGAAGCGTCGCCTTATACGGTTGTGTGCAGCCTGCGCTGAATATCAAAAGGCCGACGACCACTGCAAATTTGAAAATTGTGTGTATGGGATATGTAGAAACCATATAAGAATGAATCATCGGGCTGACCTCTTCTGGCCCGAAAATCGGGCTTAGGGTTTTGCCTTGGGCGTGGCAAAGGTGATTTCGGTGGCAACCCAGTCGCGGTTTTCCGGCAGACCTTTCTTTGTGACTTCGGCGACCAATCGGTCACCCACTTGTGGGCGAGCATCCTTCTTGTGGATACCATTTTGTTGGAAAATGGTCTCGAGTTGAAAAGCCAGAGAAACTGAATCACCTTTAGCGGTTTTCACAACGACATAATCATCTTCCATCGTTGTGACCGTACCCATGACATGGGAAGCATCGCCATGACCCCAAGCGAATCCAGGAAGAATAAGAAGTGCAACGAGAATCAGTAGATGACTCATTTGTTTCATGACCATACTCCTTCAGTAAACACATTAATGATGATGAGCTGTGGCTGGATCCACATCCTCACCGGATAAGAATTGATCAAGCATATCTTGTTGCTCGCGTTCGGTACGAGACATCGGATTATCTTTTTTCATTTCTGCAATTTCTTCTGGAGTAATATTTGGCAACTGCCGAATAAAATGAACCAGATTCCAACTTTCCTGATCTTCTTCAGGAGCTCCCTTTCCCCAGGCTGGCATGCCGGTGAAACGAATGCCAAAATGAATCACGTAAAAAAGCTCTCCATCTTGCATATCTTGAATGACTGGATCGCGAAGGTCTGGTACAGGGGGATAAAAATTTGGCCCCATAGATGTTTTTCCACTGCCATCATTGGCATGGCAGGTCGCGCAATGGTCGGCAAAATGATGTCGAGCTTCCGCTAAGATCTCCGAAGATAGCTGAACAGGATTGGACATTTTGAGGAAATGACTTGGCGTAGCCATATGGCGAATAAATCTGGCAATCTTGATTTCCCATTCGGGTGGAGCTGATTTAGCAGAAAAAGTGCCTGGGAGAAGCCACAGGGCGGCCAACACTCCAACAACGATCATGAGTAGGCAAAGAAAGAAAAGCCATTTAATTCGTCTTAACATAGGTTCCCCGTATATGAGTATATGACAGTTTACCTGGTTGGAGATTTTTATCACAAGTCTGGCAAAGGTATTTGATCCTTACGATTTCAATTCAACGAAATATTGGATGCTATGAGGGGAATCATAGGTTTCGACAAACGACAAATTTTTGGCCATTATTGTCATCAATCGTTGCTATGAGGGAGATTCCTACTGCATTGGTTCAAGGATTGGAAGATTCCGAATCATATCCTCACTGGGTTGATCAAGTGCGGCCGGTGGAAACCCATATTTCGTAGGTCTTCTTACCCGGTGGGTACGCCTATAAAATCAAAAAGCCAGTAACATATTCATTCGTGGATTATTCCACATGGATGTGGTTGCTCCAAATACGGTTCTAGTGGAGAGAATAGAACGAAGGTCTGTGAAGGCCATGATGCGTCAGATGCGACCGTCAACATTCTGGAACGCCAACAGGAAATCGAAGAGCTGTTTACTCAAGAAGAGGAGTTGTATGCCATCAGGGTGGATTCAACGGATCCAGAATCCATTGTTTTTTTCATACGTGAGTTAAGGTTAAAAGTAGGGGGTTGATTCTTGGTTCAGAGAATGATGATGAATATCTTATTTCATCAATTCTTGTATTCGACCGTCTGTGCCGCCTAACTCCAAATACTTTATATAATGTATCTTGGCTTGCTCAAGGTCTTCTTTGTGAAATTCGTAAAAGGCGCCCATATTGAATTGTCCTTCCACGGAGTTAGGCTGTAATCCTAAGGCTTTCTGGTAGACCTCTTCTGCCTTGTCCAATTGTTTTTCTCCGATCAACAACACACCCAAATTTACATAGGCTTCAGCATCGGTGGGTTTTAATTGAGTGACTCGCTGGAAATGCTCAATAGCTTTGTCGGGTAGGTCTTTCTGTTGATACAGAAATCCAAGATTATAATGAGTGTCGGTGTGCTCTGGATCGTGAAGTATCACCTGTTCATAGGCTTCGATGGCTTGATCGAACTGCTGATCTTTTTCGAATAGGCGGCCCCGCAAGTACCAGCCTTCAGCATGTTGTGAGTCGTGTGTCGTTAACTGTGTGAGCAGTTCTTGAGCACGCTCTGGTTGATTCTTTTGCATCAGATGGTACGCCAGATGAAATAACGCCTCGGAAGCGAAGGGCTCCTGTGTGAGAACGGTTTCATATTCTTGTATGGCCTTGTCCGTGTCTCCGGTATGATCAAACGTCTTAGCCAGCGTGAGTCGAGCTTCCCAAAATTTTGGGTAAAGAGAGAGCGTTTGTTGAATTGACGTTCGTGCTTCTCCAAATTGTTCCTGATGCAGGTATAGCAATCCCAAGTCATAATGGGCTTGCGCAAAGTTAGGATTCAGTTTCACGGCTTCCTGTAGGGCTGGAATGGCCATGCTGGCATCTTGTCTCCGTTGATACTGAACTAATCCTAAAAGATGATGAGCTTCGGCGTAAGACGGAAATTCTGATAGAGCTTGCTCAAGAAGAGATTCAGCCTGCTGAAGATTCTTGCTCTGAACCGCTTTAGCAGCATTCTGATAGAAGTCGCCTGCTGGATGCCCAAACCCAGCCATGGGCCAAATCCCAACGCTGAAGGCAATGAGAACAATAAACGGTATGAGCCATTGATGGAAAGATGAAGGCTTAGAAAAGATAGTCATAACCAACCTCAATTTTGAGTTATTCGATGAAAAGAAAAAATACATAAGCAGGTAGGTTCGTGATCATGATTCTGTTTAAGAATGTGAGATTATTATAGGCTGCCACCTGTAAAGGATAAAAGAATACAGCCTCTTCTCTGAAATCGTCATATTGCTTATCGATGAGAATATGGCACTTAACTTACTCAGAGGTCCAGGGCCCTTCCTCTACGGGAAGAGCCCTGGAGAGCAATAGCCCAAGGGTGCTTAGAACAGTCCTAGTGTGATCCCTCCAAAAACAGAGAGGGGAGGCGCGAGGAGAAATGCTTGTTTGGATGCATCAGTGGTGCTGTCAGACACGATGGCCCCGCTACCCATATACGTTTGATCGAAGAGATTATCGACCTGTACGTAAGCCTTGAATAAGCGAACCCATCCCCACTCAACGTCTTCGGCATAGTGGAGGTTCACGTTCACGACGGTGGCAGCTTGAGCCTTTAACGTATTGGCATTATTCACATAATAGTCGTCAATCCATGAGACCTCAATCCAGCCGCCTAACCCTGAAAGATGATCATAGGCGGTTCGAAAATTCAATACATGTGGCTCAACTGCAGGGACCTTATTGTCATCGCGATTAACATCGGTCCCAACGCCTCCTACAAGAATCGTATCCGTATAATCAGTGAACTCGGCATTGACATAGGTATAGGCTGCAGAAAGCGTGAGTCCGTCAAGAGGCATCCATTCTGCGGCGACTTCGATCCCTCGATATTCTGAAGAATCTGCATTGGTTGCAAAGTTTCCGCCACCACCTCCGACCGCTTGATTAACCAGCTCGTCCTTAAAGAAATTCCAAAATCCGACCAGCTGGAAATTGAAGCGAGGATGAAGGTGAACTTGGCCACCTAGCTCAAGATTGATACTCCGTTCGTCATCGAGGTCATTGTTGGCACCAGGTAACCCAGTTGGAGCGGTCGTGAGGTTGCCAAAATTTGGTGTCCCATACCCACCCGACACGCGCGTCCAGTATCGGTCATGTTCGTTGGGATGAAATTCGATAGAGACATCGGGGGCCACATTATGAAACTTACGGTTGGCACTTGCTTGGTTTGTTACTGTCCCGCTGAAAAATCCATAATTAATTTGATCGACTGATAAATGGGTTCGCTCGTACCCTAGTCCTGCCGCGATAGTCCATTGAGAGGTCAGATCCAATTCTTCGCGAATTCGAAATCCCAAATTCCTGATGGATCCACGCTGGTTGTTAATGGCATTTTGCTTGCTGCCTTTACCATCACGTAAGTTGCGGAAATTCGTAGTTTCCGTTTCAAGGTACTCAAAAAATATTCCACCATGACTGCGAAGTGGCATCCCGAAGACCTTGTGCACATTCCGCACATCAGCACGCGTTTTCCAATTGGGTTGCTCTTGATCTAACGTAATCCCAAATTTTTGATTGATATCTTTATTATCATAAACGCCAGTGAGGGAGACCTCTGTGTCCGGAGTAATTTGATTGGTGTATCGTCCGCCAATGATGGTTCGGTGGTCACGGCGAGAACGGTCATTGGCTTTTGCTAGCGTGCCCGCCTGTTTCGGTTGGGTTTGGAATTGTGTAAGTGTGAGCCGTTGAGGAGTCAGGACATTCAAATCATTGTTGGCTGCCTTAAAGAAAAACGTTTGATGATCATCAATTTTGAATCGAAAATTGGCATCGACCGTGGTGGTCGAAAAATCGCTGTGATCTTGATATCCATCGCCTCGTTCATGACTGAAAAAGACGGCAGCATCCATATGTTTGTATTCTTTCCCGATAGCCGTTCCATATTTTTGATAACCGTAACTCCCCACGCTGGTAAATGTTTCTACTCCATTGATATCACGTCCTCGCCGCGTTCGAAAATTGACGATTCCACCCAGAGCATAGTTGCCGTATATAGCGGATGAGGCGCCACGTTCGACATCGATGGCTTCCATGAACCAGGGGTCTTGCAAATCCAAGCGAGATAGTCCGTCGGATTGGGTGACGTCAAACCCATCTTCAAACAGCCGAATCTTCTGGACACCGAATGCTTGTTTCGCTCCAAATCCTCGAATGGCAATACTGTAGTCACGTGGGCCATTGCGTTTGCGTAGAATGATTCCAGGTTGGCTTTCCAGGGACTCCCTGAAGTCTTTCGCCGGTTGGTTGTCAATCTGATTTCGTTTGACTGTTGAACGGGTGGTTCCTCGGGGTGTTTGTAGAAGGCGAGTGCTGACAACCGAAATTTCATCTAACACGGTTACTTCTTGTTTTTTCAGGGCGGTCTTTGCCGCCTCCGTTGATGAAGAGGCATCGGTGGGCGTATCTAAGGCTTCAAGCTCCGCTTGAACACGACGTAGTTGCTCCTGAAGGGTCGCGAGTTCCTGCTCTAGCGTCGTCTGCTGTTGAAGTAACTCTCCTTGAGTCGGCGAAGGGGAGGCAGCAAAAGCCGGCGAAAGAGAAAGACTCATAGTTAGGAAAATGATGGCCATGCTAAGGGGTATCGTGTGAAAGAGTGATGAAAATGTACTTTGTCGCATGTTCACAGATCTGAGCTCCTTTTAAAATGAATAAGTCGATGAATAAATATTTTTCTGAATACTCGGCATCGAAAGTTTGAGGGCCAGAGAGCGTAAGCTGAACGGATGAGATCCCGTCCCCATTACGTATTAATCCGCCAGTGAGTTTGAGGGATGAACGTTATTCCAAACCCCAAAGTAACCTCACGATGCTTGCTGTTCGACGCGATATTTGAGAAGGCTAGACTGGTGGAGCCCGAGGGGAGAGAAATCGTAAGACGACATGAGTGTTTGGCTGAAAAGAAAGGCGAAGGGAGTTGTGCTGATCCCAAATAGGCAGATTGATCAAGGGTGTGCCTTGAGCCAGAGTGGGAGTGGTCGTGCTGACTTGGCACGACCAACGACAGTAGTCAGAATGCGTGCTGTTGTCGTCTGTCGTGTGGTTGTGGGTTCGAGACGATGATTGAAGTTCGGTCTGACAAAAAGCCGCCATCCCGAATAGCGAGAGATGTACGAGCACGAGCGATACGATGATGAAACGAATTCCCTGCTTCATAGGTCGTCTAGGAGTTTATGGTTGATGCGAGCTAAGCAAGGGAGTGGCGAGATTTGGCCAGGTGATGGGTTGAACAACGGTGTGCCAGCCCGGAAATTTAATTTGCTCTTGCCAGGCCAAGATGGCTTGACCCTGGGAATTGAGAGCAACGGCTGGATGTTTGGATTTTTTCTTATTTAGTTTTTGCGGTGAGCTGAACGTAAGCCCTCGGTCCAATGAATAGCTGATGACTACTTCACGCCTGACGGGAGACTGTTCTTCCCAAATCACGAGAAGGCGGCCTTCGCGATCAACTGCCAGTTGAGGGTGATCTGGGAAAGTTCCTTTGGAGAGGTTCAATTGCCGTCGAGGGGTGAAGGTTTTTCCTCGATCATCTGAAAAAGCGATATACACTCCCGGGATGTCATCGGGGCCTTCTGTGTACCAGGTGACAAATAAACGCCCTTGTTGGTCAGTCCCCATTGTTGCGGGACGATGGGGACACCCCTCGAACGCCCAACGATCATTTCCGACAATGACGGGAGAGGAAAATGTTGCGCCATTATTCGTAGAACTGGCGACGACAGTTTCTCGAATGCCACCAGAGTAAATTTTTCGCCAGGCCAAATAGACCGTCCCATCCTGGGCGACAGTGGCATGTGTTCGGCAACAGACACATGCCATATCGTCGATTTTCAGGTTAGGTGAAAGGGTCTGGCCTTGGTCTTGAGAAAATGACGAATACGTGGAAGGATCCTTTTTCCCTTCACGGGCATCAAGCCAGACCATGTGGATGGAGCCGTTTGGGCTCACGGTCAGATTGTCAAAGGAATGGCCGGTGACGGCGTTGTCGTCATTCACTTGAATAGGATCGAGAAAGGTCTTTCCCCCGTCGAGCGAACGGCTTAGGAGTAGCAAGCTGGTAAACAGTTTGCCGTTGGCTTTCGGGTGAGGAGTTGTCCATGTGAGATATACCTCGTTTTGATCTCCCAATGCCATGGCTGGTGGTGCATGGAGTGAAGCGGCTAGGGTGGACTTAGGATTGACGCGTATTGGTTGAGGAAACGTTTCTGACTGAAGGGGTGCGTGAACGTAATAGGTGTTGAGGTCTTTTTGGTTTGCTTCAATCCATGCCAAATGAAACAGGCCTGTTTCCGACAATTGAATGGCAGGTCCGGAAATTCTTTTCGTCTGATGATCGAAGCGAAGCTTTTCTCCAAATTCGATGGGCGGGATTTTCAAATTCTGGTCGGCATCACTTAAGCTTGGAGTGATGATTAGTAGTGAGAGAAAACTCAGTACTGCAAGAACTTTTGTATGGCAAGACATAATGAGCCCCCAGGTATCGAAATGATAAAAACATCGGATTGTTTGTGATATTACGAACTGTAGACGATAGTCTTAGTGTGCGGATCGGTCTACCTACGACTGCTGACGTTTACCTACCAATGCTACAATTTCTTGATCTGAGTAAAAAAACAGGGTGAAGGCCAAGGAGCTCGCTCCAAACGCCTTCACCCTGAGCAGAACCTGCTTGAAGGTCAGATTGCCTCCTCGCAGTTCTACTTGATACAGGAAGAGTGAAAATAAATTTCATCAATTTGAACAAGATATAGCTCACTTCACGATCTCTGTTCTACCGCCGTCTGCCAGCGGATGCTACATCAAGGTCGACAACGAGCCGTATGGTTGTCTATGTCGATTTAATGTCTTCCAGTTTTTCGAACGAAATGCACGTAGGTGGGGAACGGAAAGGAGACGCTGGGGCTTTCGACAAACATTTCCTGAATTTTACGCCTGCCAATTGACTCTAGATGCACGACAAGTTCTTGTGGGGATTCAGGACTCATGAAATGAGCTCGGGAATTTGTACTCTGTAGTGACCTGGGTGATTGTCGTAGTGGGGTCGAAATAAAAAACAGGGTGAAGGCCAAGGAGGTCGGTCCAAATGCCTTCACCCTGCGATCCAAGGCCAGGAGGAGATCCTACCTTGAAACCTCGTTGTTCCTCTGTGCCTTCAGAAGGTAGTAACTTTATGGCACATAAAAACTTAACGGATTTAACGCTTGATAACTCACGGTTCTCTGTTGATCTGCCTCCGGATCGAAGAACCCATCGGACATGCCAGCTTCGTGAATAAAGAGCGGCTGTTGAGGCGTAGGATTGTTGTTATACGCTTCAATCATGGTGCGATAGTCCCGCCTTCCAACTTCAATTCGATCAATTTCATCGTCGGTCCCATACGTGACCGTTGGTGGATAGGGGCGACATGTATCGATGGCGGCATTGATGATGGGTTGGAGTCGTAAAAAAGTGTTCAGGGCTTGAATGGCAATGGCTTGTTGTTTTGGAGGGAGTGTGGACACAAAGGCTCGTCGAGACATGCCAGTCGGCCTGTTCTCTGAAAAAATGATGGCTCGATCAATTCGAAATGCCACTGCCCCATGAAGCAGCGTTCCATTCGAAAGATCATTCAACGTGATGAAATGCGTATAATTTTTTCGTCGTGCCTCTCCAAAATTCTGAGGGACATGTTGCCCAGGAATCCGTTGAATAACGAGGTCACGATGGCCGACGGCCTTAATTCTGATACTGGTCTTCTTCAGTTGCTTCTTACAGAGGCCTGGGCTGAACGGTCTAGAATCTAACGTGAGACTGAATACCTCTTCAGCATGAGCGGGAGCCGCGAATAGCATCAGAAGTATGAGGCTTCCCATTCCTTGAGTGAATATTCTGATTCTGTTTCGACATCTTTTCAGTAGTGTCGTTTTCATGGCGATTTCCTTCCCCACATAGTGCCCAAGAAATCCGTTTTTTGAGAGTGACGGATGAATCTCAGGCGTCTAGATTCGGCGATAAGGGCAGCAAGAACATGCCTAGGAACGCGGCGAAGGCGCTGCCATCATCACAGGAGTACAACCGAACGATTATGTAAGAAGAAGAGGAGGGCCGCGAGAGGTTGGGTGATTGATGGATTCGAGATTGGGAAGTGCCGGACGAGGAATGTCCAGGAAAGCGAGAACCTGTGGAGAATTTTCTACAAACGTTGGGAGAACATGAAGCCCTTGCCCTGCTTGGCAAGACCAACTGCACCAATCTTGCTCATGCGTCTGTTGGTCATGCCCAACGTGCTCAGGGTGTAGCGAAAGGTTTTGTGTCAGAGCCGTGCTGACAAAGAGAAAACTGACTCCTACGAGTACAGATAAAAAATTTTGCATGAATGATGATTGAGGAAGTGGATTCATAGCTCAAGGAAGTGAGAAGTCTAATATCCAACTACTCTGATCAACATATCGGGTTCGCGACAATTTTTCCACCTATCGGTGCCTCCTGATACTACACTTTTTAGACATCGAGAATGTTCTCGACCTGTTGAAATACTATTCAGCAGGAATAGATATTCTCATTTCAACGACAGTCAAGGAAGACTGAGTTTTGATGAGGCATATTGAATATTCCAGCTGCTCGGAGTTTTGGAAAATTCTAGCGTCAGGTCTCTGACGCTCTGGTTTAGAGTAGGCATCTACGTTTTTTGTTGCATGGGTAGGCATAAGTTGGAAAACAGGAGTAGACAGTTTCTTCAATGAAGGCGTAGAAAGACATAAGGGAAGAATTCCGTATTTACTTAATTTTCTTTACATCACGCTTCTTCTTAAGAAGTGTGTGAGGCTGGCCAAGGCTAGAATGCTCATTCCATCGAATGAATCTGGGATTTTGCACGAAGAAACAGTCGCATTCGAGACGAGTCGTTCTTGTTTTTAGGGAGCCTTGGGAGGACATGCTATGAGAGGTATTGCAAGAACAAGCGTGGCAGTTGGAGTCAGTATGGCTGTACTACTCGTATTCGGGATGTTTGCTGTGCAAACGGCTCTGGCTGATGGAGATGGGGAGCCCGGCGACGCTTCGTTTCAGGCAACCGGAACGATAGTGTTAAAGCAATCCCTACGGGGCGAAGATTTTATGTTGTTAGAAGATGTCACTCCACTCCAAGTTGTGGGAGGGCATGTCGCCATGAAAGTACCGTGTAACAGAAACGGTGAGACTCCGCTTCAAGTCCTAGTTGGGTCAGCAAGCGAATCTGGTTCTGCACTGGTTCCTGTTGAACTCGAGTTTATTAAAGATATTTCAAAACCTGGTCGAGATTGCGTGTATCATGCTGATTTGGATGTCGATGTCATTAAAGGTGATCTGCTTGCTGAATCGGGAAGAGAAGTGAATATTACGGATATAGCCTTAGCGAATTCTGGGAAAAAGAGAATTCATTTTGGTTTTGATAACGGCAATACCGTCACGGTCAATCTTCTCACGGCTCCCGGAGAGGATGAGAACCATGATGATGAATAGGAGTGAAGACAACGGCCTAACAGAAGGACACAACGGAGGTTAGTGTCGTAGTTAATGAGAAAGGGGTTCAGTCTCGCGTAAGGCTGAGCCTCTTTTTTTCCACAGAGAACAAGCATGTAGTTCAATATTGATGCCGTAAGGTTGTTGGTGCACGGCGTGTTTTATCGAGATATGAACGGGGCATGTGGTAACAACTTCTTGCATGAGTGTTCAGAGTGGAGCCCCGTTTACGTATGAGCATGTTGGTTGCTTCACTAGAGGGGGCAAATCAAGGTGGTGGTTTATTGAATTTCAACACAGATGTGAAATTGTTTTCTTGGGTGATTTTTCGTCAAAATGAAAGACGGACGCAATTACTTCTGTCTCTCTGGAAATGAATGGATGTTATTCTGCCGATGTGCAGGGGAACCGTTGGTTATTTTTTCTACGAGAGGACGTATGATGTTTGTACAAACGATGATTAGATGGTTCTTGTTTGTGATTGTTTGTTCGGTGGTGATCATGGGGTGTTCTGTTCATTCGTCTCATGATCACAATAGTCGATCTCAACATGATGTGGTTAATCCAGAACCATCTGATGCCCTCGTGACACTTGGCTTGGATTCCGACGCGCAGGAAGCATTAAATATCGTGATGCGTGCACATTTAGAAGCGGTGTCTCAGATTGTTGCTGCTTTGGGGAAGGAAGATTTTCAATTGGCGCATGATGTGACGGAGGATCAATTGGGTTTTGCGAAACATCGAGAAGCCATGAGACGACAGATGCCAAGAAACTTCCCTCCTGAATACCATGATTTGGCCATGGCACATCATCATGCTGCTGAAGATTTGTCAAAGGAAATTTCTTCCAAAGAGCTTCCTCGTATTCTTCCTGCACTCGCACGGACATTACAGGCTTGTGTGGCCTGTCATCGCGTCTATAAACGATAACTCTGCCTCACGCACTCTCTGCTCGAGCTTGAAGCTGATCGGCTGCGACTAATCGTTGGAAGCGATGACTCCGGGGTACGATTCGTTACTCGAGAGCTTCGGCACGCGATTTAATTTCGAATTCACCAAGAGGCCAAGGAGTGGTGATTTTTCTCTAAAAAACGACGATGATTGTGTCTGTCTGCGTGAAGCGACGTACTCGTATGTGTTGTATTCTTGATGAATTTATAACAATAGGTTTTTTACGTCTTCCTTATTGACGGAACTGGTTTCTCAAGTCCGTTAATTGATTCTGCTTGTAATTCAAGGTGATGCGCTAACAGTGCATGGACATCTGTTAATGCTCTGTTGTACATATAGCCACCAATTTCCTTTGAAAAGAAATCAAGTAAAAATTCTGCATCAAACCTTCCTACTTCACAATCCAATTCTTTTTGTAAGTATTGTTGAATGAGTGGGATGATGTGATCTTTTTCTTCCTTTGAGAATTTAATGATGGACATGCCTATTGTTCCTCCGAACCTTTTAGGTTTGACATTCCGGTAACATATTACACCAATCTACCAAACACATTGCTTCAATGGTTTTACGCGAGCACTTACTTGAGTTTCAGTCTGGACTCTACTCGCTCTTCCGGTACATTGTTGTCTTTCGAGCTATGCCCATCATGGTAAATGTTGTGATGCAACGAATAAACTCTAGGAATTGCATTGGGATACAAAGCATCAGGAGTTTCACCTAACTCAAATTCGTGACAGAGCGCCAACTATCCGTCGGCTTTCCCTTTTTGGCTTGCTAAATATTGCATTCCTATAGTCCATAAATGCTCATCATCTCAGCGATGTCAATCGCCGATGGAATGATTGAAAAAGTTCGTCCAGCAAGCCCGCAGCCTTTTCGACGCGCGTAGCATGCTCTCAGTACGTGAACACGGCAAAAAGGCGAGAACGCCACTGACGGCTTTTTTCAACATTCCTTTTCCAATATTTTCTTTAAAGATCCATTCGCCACATCACTTCCCAGGCTCGTGATTCGCCGAGCAGTACCTGTCTACCGCTGTTATAGGATCGATTGGCGTAGAGTGCGTCATTCAGATTGCGCCCATGAATCGACAATTCGCCCGTGGCATATTTGAAGGCGAGTACGGCATCGACTGTGACATATTCTTCCATATTGATGGTATTCGCCCGATTGGCCCAGCGTGCGCCAACGTAGTGAACACCGACGCCGAGTCGCCAGCGCTCTGTGGGTTGATACATGGCCCAAAAGTTCCCGATGACTTCAGGCACGTCTGTGGGACGATTGCCTTTGCGAGAAACACCGACTCCAGAGACGTTGTCTGCGAACCTGTCGTACTGAGCATCGACTAACGCTAGGTTGGCATCGAAGGCCCATTGCTCTGTAGGTCGATACCCTAGTGCCAGTTCTATACCCTGAGATGACTGTTGTCCGATCTGTTGAACAGTGTCTGGGTTGCTAGTGTCACGCGTTAAGATATTTTCCCGTGTCAGATCGTATAAGGCCAAGGTGGCTTGGACGCGATCTTCGAAAAAAGATCCTTTGACTCCCACTTCCCATTGGCGACTTTTTATCAGTCGAAAGTCTTTTCTGGTGACCGGTAGGGTGACAATCTGAGACGGCGGTTCGGCGGCCGCACTCCACTGACCGTAGAGGGTGAATGTTGGTGTAATATCGTATAAAGCGCCAATTCGCCATGAATTGCCGTAAAAGGTTCTTTCGAAATTGTTCTGACTATTCTCCAAATCGAACGACTTAACCTTGGAGATATCGAGGCGATAGGATAAGGCCAATTTGAGGCTTTTCGTCACGTTGAGGAAATCTTCAGCATACAATCCGACACTGCTGACTTTTGTTCGACGCTGGGCAATTTGTGGGTCCGGCGAATTAAAGAATCCAGGATCCGGATTGCGCAAATCTACTGAGTCTGTGCCGCCAAAGGGCGAGTTGCTGTCTCGCTGATGTCGGTTCCAGGACATATCCACACCGACTAAGACCTTGTTCTTCAAGCTCGCGATGGAATGATCTGTGATCACATTCAAACGATTGCCATAGATGCGCTGGTCATGGTCGGTGCGGAAAAAATCTGATCGATCTACCAATCCTGTGACTTCGTTAAAATTATAGGATTCGACGTTTTTCCAGTCCCGTTGCTCCAAATTCATGTAGGTTTCATTGTGAACCTGTAAACCCTCCATGATACGCCATTTCAAGTTGATGCTGTTCCAGAGGATATTTTTTACCATTCGGTCATTGTCAATATTGTAGTTATTGCGAATGATACTCTTCTTGATTTTTCCGTTGACCAGGGGGGTGCCGAAATAGCCTTCGCCGCGGTCTCTAAACGCATCCACGTTGACGCTGGCGCGGAGGTTCGTGGTGACATCCATGGCGACTTCTCCGGATAGATGGAAGTCCTCATAGCTGGTGCGCTCGACAAATCCATACGACCCGTTATCAGCGGCCACGTAATGTCCATCCAGCCGATAGGCGATTCGGTCGCTGATCTTGCCGCCGGCGCCGAGCCCGATTCTTCGTTTATTCCACGAGCCATAGCTGATTTCAAGTTCTCGATTTTCGATGCCATCTGCTGGTTTCGTGATGTAATTGACGGCGCCAATCGTCGAACCCAATCCATGTAAGACGGATGAAGCGCCTTTAATCAACTCAATGTTTGCGTAGTTGAACGTGGAGCGGGGAATGATGGCGAGTCCGGGGTATCGGTTGCCATTGAAGAGGACAGGTATGCTGGTGACGTCGGCAAAGCCTCGCATGGAAAAACAGACGAGACCGAAACAGTTTCCGCTGGCGACGCCAACGGCACTTTCTAAGGCTTGTAATGTGGTGTTGTATCCTCGCTCTCTCATGGTTTTCGAGGTCACGACATCTATACTTCCAGGAATTTCTTGGATTGTCAGTCCCAACCGACTTCCTGTGGGGGTTGGTTTATCCAAGGGAATCCCTTCCATGTAGACCAGTTTCCCAGGTAACGGTGTGTCGGTTACGTTCACCGTGGGAAGTGTCGTGACTTTTTCCTCAGTGGCGGCTAATCCTTCACCAGCAAAGAGCAAGCCGGCAATGCTGCTGATGATCAGCATCCGCCATTTGGGTCGATGTCGGTCGCTATCTTGGTGATTCAAGGAGTGGTGTTTCGTCTCGGAGTCGTGAGATGCTTCTATTGAACGGACATGCTGACTTTCCTTCTCGGGTTTGTGGGCAACGTTGGCCTTCATTCGTTCTCCTCTTGAATGTAAAAAATAGATGACAAGAAAAGATGTATGTCATTGAAAAAACTCATACGTATCGGATGATCCAAGCACATATCTGGAACATGGACATGGGGCGACCCTCTCTTGGAAAACTCGTCACTCATGGTGGACAGTCGTGATTCCCGTAGGAGTGGAGAGCGGCAGAGAATGTCGTGTGGATCAATTGGCAAGGAAGACATTTGTTGTCTTTCTTGCGGCGCAATGATGATTGCTCAATTCATGTAAACGTATCTACGGATCATTGCTAACTGATGCAACAGATGTGACATTTCGTTGATTTTTTTTCGATGCACGAACAGCAATTTGTGCCTTGCTGCCGCATCGAACAGTGCACTATCAGATTGATGGCTTGCGGTTGTGCTAGATGAAATTTAAGCTAACCTAGCGTCAGAACGATGCTGTATCTCTGGTGAAATTCTAGAGATGAGGAGGGGCGTAGATGGAAGAGTTGGATTGGTTTTCTTAATTAGCGTGGAATTTATACATTCTGTCTCTCGTCCGTTCAACGAGACAATTCGTGAGAAGGAACCCAGATTGTGTGAATCCCGTGTTTAGGAGTTTTCCCTGTCCAGACGAGCAGTAAGCCTGTCTTATCAGCAACCAGTTGCGGGAAGCCAGTGTCTCGTCCGCCGCTGATGGCGCTCACGCGCTGTATCGGACCTATGGAGCCATCGACAGAGACTGTTCGTAGTGCTAGGTGAGATTTCTTTGTTGCGGCATTCAGCGCGGTCATCCAAGATACGACCGCTGTGCGGTTATCAATCCACGCGACACCCACACGCCCGAAAGGATCAATTTCGTCTATTTCGATTGTCTGATAGAAGGTCTGCCCGCCATCACGAGAAAAGGCGGCACGGACGCGTGGATGATCACCTTCTGCTGAAAACCAGGTTGCGGCAACGTCCATACCACGGGCGGCTAGCATGGGACCATTCACTGGGCATCCGTTGATCTCCCAACCTTCTGAACCGAGAGGTTGAGGAACTGACCATTGTCCATTGCGTAATCGTGCCACGTAGTTGTCGCGAATTTCCTCATCGGTTCGGCTGCGCCAAGCGGCTACCGGCCCGGCTGTCGTGACGGCAACCGTTGTCCCGCAGCAGGTACAGGTATTATGGTCAAGCACCTGTTCCGCATCAAAGTTGCCATTGCGGCGTAGGCGTGAATAACGCAATTGATAGTTGTTGGAGCCTTCTGCCAACGCGTTCTGGGTCTTGGATTGAACGGACTCCCGCCCATCTAACCAGATCATTCCTGCCTCCTTGCCGACGCGAAAGATCGAAGCAAATCCATGTTCGGCCGCAGATTCATCATGATGAGGGGATTGCGGCATGCTCCAGGTCTGTCCCGCATCCTTGGAAAAAGATGTTGCGATGTTGTAATGGTACGCACCTCCCCCAGGGTGTTTGACCAACCAGTGTGCGAGCCAAAACGACTGGTCGATTGCAATGACAGACGGGAAGTCTGCCCAGTTGATAAACCAATTAGAGCCCCGTGCAACCTCGCCTTGGCGTATCCATTGGTCATGTTGGTAGATCGCAAACTTGAGGCTATATCCGTTTTGTGACGGTTCTACCCAGCTCATAATCATTCCTCCCCCGGGTAACGATGTTACACGAGGAAGACGTGAACCGTCGGCAGCGGGATTTTCAATTACCTGTTTAGGGAGTACGGGTGGTTCTGCCGGCTGGCATGAGCTTGTAGCTATGACTAGCGTCAGCGCGATGGCGGTAAGAGAGAAATGCCTCGTCATAATTGAAAGTTAACCGGAATGAGGGGGATGTCCTAAAAAACGACAATTGACGCGCTTGCTGATGGCAAAGGATGTTGTGCTCTTGCACAGAGTAGCGAATATTCTTTCTGTTCAAGAGAAGATGTCCAGGGTATGTCGTGATCACCTGGCAGGCACTTCGTTTCTTTGTCGAAGAAATCCTGATGGCGTCGTATCGAGCCCATGCCGTACATAAGAGACAGACAGGGTGAAGGGGCAGGAAGGCTCTCTCCCTATGCTTCAACCTGGATAAAGGGAAATCCGTCTGCCATTCTTACGTTGCAGTAAGTCGGGGGAGCGTAATCAGCATTAGCGAACAATGCTAGTTTTAAAGGATGACATCCATTGCTGTCTAGTCATCATCGCACACCGATGCAACAAATGAGAGCTGAAATCAAGGCTTCCTCTTCACTATGGGTCGCATCATGGCCGCGAGGAATGGGCGTGGTTGGTTGTGCGTATTGTACTCCGTCTGTTCTTCGCAATTTTCCGACTCCGCAGTTTTTTAAGCCAGATGATTACGCCGGTTACGGAGAGCATGACGGTCAGGAGTCCCAGTACACAGACAAAGATCCGGTAGGGCAGACCAAACACATTGGCCTCGTGCAGCGAGACCAGCCAGTTGGTGAGGGTGTTGCCGGTGTATTGCCTGGATGGGAGCAGCAATAATTTTTGCTCGCCGGTGTGGGCATCGAAAAAGATTTTCGTGAAACTGCGGCGTGGGCCTTGAAAGTCCAGAGAACTGCGAATGCCATACTCGTACACACTTTTCGCGCGATGCAGATACAACATATGAGGCGATTCGATCGTAAAGCCATGCTCGTTGGCTTGTTCGGCCATGAGGTGTTCGCCCCGTGTTTGTGCGTCGCGCCATGACAGGCCCGGCTTGGTCATGGGCGGGTCCAATTCCGGCAACTCGGTCCAAGGAGTTTTGTATTCGAATACGGTCTGGGTGGTCCAGGTATAGACCGTATCCCAAAGATTCATATAGACCCCGGACCAGGCAAAGATGAGGAACGCCAGCCACAGCCACAAGCCACCCGCTCGATGCAGGTCAAAGTTGAACCGGTATCGGCTTTTGGTACACCGAATCTTCCAGGCCGGTTTCCAACGGGTCCACCAAGAGCGACCGACCCTCGGCATTCCAGAGTCTTCAGCCAACCTTTTCTCAGGCATGAGCGATTCTTGAGATGACAGAGCTGCCTGGACAGGATCTGGCGTTGGTTGTTGTGTGCTCCGTCTTACTGGGAACGTCAGGTACAGGCCGATAAAACAATCAATGATCCAGATCAACGCGCAAATGCCCAGTGCCCACACTCCGTACATGTTCAAAGATAAACTGTAGTGGAAGTCGTAGATGAAGGACATCAGATTCCCGAGTCCGTCGGAAAGAGCTCCGAACTGACGCCGGCCCAACTCTTGGCCAGTCACAGGATCAAAGATTAGTTGATTGAAGGTGAGCGGTCGGTCTGGGTCTTTGGGAATAACCCAAACCACCGTGTTGTCCATAAAACTCTGGAGCCACACTCCCTCGACCTCGCCTTCCGGGGCGAGGAATTCTGCCCGCTCGATGAGGGTTGCCAGGTCGAGAGGGTTGCCAGCTTGCGACGTAGGATAATACTGCGGATTGAGGGCCTCTTCTAGCTCGGGATAAAACGCCATCAAGCTACCGGTGAGGCCAGCAAGAATTAAAAAGCCAGCCATCACCAGCCCCGCCCATCGATGGAGCCAGACCCAGAGGTTTCGAGTCATGCGTTTGTCTATCGACTAACTGCGAGTACCATAGAAAATTCTATGCGCCAAATTCTACGCGCAAGGATCCCAAGAATGTGCGTGGTGCGCCTGTATCAATTCGATTTCGACCGTTGAAGCTACTCGGAAAGTATTCCTTGTTGAATAGGTTGTCCACGTTCAACTGAGCCGTCATTCGTGATGACCCGAGAGTCCACGAATAACGACTCAGTAGATGGACAAGTGCGTAGCCTGGCAACTGCACGGTATTGGCGTTGTCCGCCTCTCGCTCGCTTCGTGCCACAACTCCGGTGCCAAGGGTGAGCCCACGCAGATTACCTTCCTGAATTTCATAGGTGGTCCAAAACGAACCACCGTGGCGTGGGACGTTGGCAAAGCGATTGCCCTTATTCCCTTTAGTGATTTCGGAATCGATATAGGAATAAGCGCCGATCGTCTGCCAGCCAGGAAGAATTTCAGCGGTCACGTCGAGTTCGATGCCGCGATTTCTGGCTTCTCCAACGGCACGTGAAAAACCTGCGATGAGTGAGTCAGGCGTGGAAATATTCTGTTTCGTTAAATGATAAAAGGCGAGTGTCCCCTGAAGACGACCATCGAATAGTTCGGCTTTCATTCCACCTTCCCATTGCTGGGCTGTATCGGGATCGAGTGTGGTCCCATCCGGATTGACGATAAAAAAATCGTCACTACCGAAACTTTCTACATAACTGCCATAGAACGAGAGTTGAGACAAAGGCTGCCAGAGCAGTCCGACTCTGGGCTTCAGGGCCTCTTCGTCCTGTTTTGCGTTTCTAATGTTATCTTCTACTTTGACGAAATCAAATCGTCCACCGGCCATGAGGTAGAGATTAAACGGGAGTGCGATCTGGTCTTGGATATAGATCCCGAACCGTTCTTTGTGGTTGTCGATAGGAAACTCTGCACTGACGACTGCAGGTCCCGTAGAAAACACAGGATTGAAAATATCCACCGAGTTAAGTGGGCCATCCAAAAAGTCACCAGTAGTTGTCAAATTATAGTAATCTCCGCCGATAAGTATGGTGTGTTCGAGTCCTAAGGTTTGAAATGACCCGGTGATATTCATTGTTGTGAAATACACATCGGTTTCGTTGTCTTTAAATCCGGCAACAGCCCGCGAAAGCGTCCGGCCATCCGCTCCAACCGCTAGTGGAAAAGACCCAAGATCATCTTCCTTGGTAAATAACATATTGAATCGGTGGGTTAGTGACCAGTTGTCGTCAAAGTTATGGGACCAATGAAACCCTCCTAAAAGAGAATCAGATTTGGCCTCATTGAATGATTCCCCGCTCAGGTTTCGGCTACGCGGAATGTCGGCTGGTCGGTCACCGACGGCCGGAATGCCCCAGTCAGCGACATTTTCGTCGTGTTGAAACTCCAGTTCGAAGGTTATTTGCGTCCGGTTGTTGATGTTCCAGCGCACGACTGGGGCCACGAAGATTCTTTCCCCCTCGATGAAATCACGAAACGAATCGGAGCTTTCATGAGTGAAATTTATTCGGTAAATCACGGTGTCGTCTTTGGTCAGCGGTCCGGTGGCATCTGCGGTGGTGCGGTAGCGCTGAAACGAACCGAACTGCTGTTGCAGGGAATAGTAAGGTTGAGCCAGCGGTTGTTTGGTGACGAGATTCACTAAGCCCCCTGGATTAATACGACCATAGAGAAACGAAGCCGGTCCTTTCAGGACCTCAATGCGCTCGATATTCCCCATTTCTCGTGGACCGATCTGCAGTAGTGCACCCTCAATAGGCATGCCATCTCGATAGTACGTGAAGGTCTGAAACCCTCTGACATTGAAAATTTGGGTGAGATTAAATCCCTGCTCTTGATAGATGCCGCTGACATTCTCTAAGACTCGTTCCAGTCTGATCGTCTGTTGATCATTCAGAACTTGCTTCGGGAGCACCTGAATAGAAACTGGAGTTTGCATGATCGGTGTATCGGTCTTGGTGGCGGTCGTAGCATTGGGGAGGCTGTAAGATTTTTGCAACAGCTTAAAGCCCGGGACATATACTTCCGGAAGAGTTTCGACATTTCCCTCCGGGACTGGTTGGCTGGTAGACGTGTTGATCTCAACCCCAGGTGGCTCTTCGGCCATCGCCTGCAGTTGATGATGTGGGAGGCCTTCATTAATCATGACGGTACTGGAATCTGTTGTGCGGTATAGCAGATCTGTCTCGCGCAGCAAGAGTCCTAAAGCTTGATCGGGTGTAAATTTCCCGATGACATCTGTTGTGTGATGACCCTGGGTGAGCTCGCTTTTATAGACCAAAAACAGGTCCGATTGATTAGCAAATTGTGTCAGAGCTGAGGATAAGGTCTGAGCGGGAATTTGAAAATCGATGGCTATTTCTTCCTGGTGATCGTGAGGAACTCTGGCTTCAGACGTTGTGGGTCCAACGTAACTGTGAATTAGAATGAGCAAAAGACTGATTCTCGATAGCCAAAATGCAGTGATGGGCCTTAATTGTTTGGCGGTTGACATAACTCTCCTACCCTAGGATGTAAATTGAATAAAACAGAATGATTTTCCGTGATATAGCTATAGACGGGTTGAAGGAGTTTCTCCCTCAATGAAATGTTGAAAAAATGTAGCGTTGGAGACAGATTCAGGATTTCGAGACTAATACCAGGTAAGGGGAAATCCGACGAATTTTGAGAGAAAAGGTGAGTTGCAGCGAGGCGAGAGCTTGATCTGGGTGATCGATGTCAAAGACACCGCTCACCTTTTGATAGCGGAGGGTGTTATCAGTGATGAGCAGTATTCCTGGATGGTAATCATCCAGGCGCTGAATGACATGCTGTAATGATGCGTTTTCGAAAACAAGTCGGCCATGACGCCAAGCGCCGATGACCGCAGGATCAATAGGCCTTTCGCGCCAGGGTGCAGTTGAGCCGGCATCAAGGGATATGCCATGCCCTTCTTCAAGTCGAGTGTGCTGAGAAGGAAAGGATCGAGAGGCTAGTTCTACAGCATGCTCAGTGACGGCAACGAATTGATGGGAAACACGCTGTTCGACAAGAAACTCCGTTCCAAGTGAGGTCACCGCTATATGGTCAGTGATGATTTGAACGAGATGTTCATCAATTGTATTTTCGACCTTGAACCAGGCTGCACCGGATCGCAATCTTACTTGAGTCTTTCCGGGAAGTTCGTTGATGTCCAGAACCGTTTGGGCATCAAGTGTCATGGTCACGCCATGAGAAAGGTGGACCGTTTGTCGAAGTTCATCGGTTGTGTAGTCGCTGATTAACAGCCAATGCCATCCCGTCCACCACATGACAAAGAGGCATGTGGCCAATACAGATGTTGCAGCCAGAGCGGGAGTTTGCCAATTCCCTCGAGACCGTTTTCTCCTTTTTATATATCGTGGATTATGGGGGACTGTGACCCGTCCAGTCTTTTGGTCATAACCAAGCTGTTCCGTTTCCTTCCATACTTTCAGAATGTTTTCATAAGACTGGCGATGCGCAGGATCGGCGGCGACCCAGTTGTCAAATGCTTGCTGTTCTTGACTCGATGTCTTACCCGATGTCAATCGAATCAACCACTCCAAAGCCGCTTGGTCAGAATCTGAGGAATGATTGGAGTGTTCCTGCTTCACGGGAAATCCGGACGGATGGTGTCTATCGGGTGAGAAAATCGGATATCAGTTGAGTCACAGTCATAGGTTGCACAATTCTGTGGCACCTCATGGTTTTCTTTGCATAAAGTCATTCAACGATTCCTTAACGGTAGCATAGTGAATAGGTCTTTCCTACTGAGACTGGTTCAGAGGTTTTCTTCCTCACTATCCGGGCTCTGACGAGGCAAGTTTTGGGAAAACGTCGACACTGAAAAGGGGTAGTAGAGTTCTTAGAGGAAAGAAGAGTTGGGCTTCTCGTCCTGAAGTTTTGCGCGGCAATGAGCAAGGGCTCGCATGAGATGTTTTTCTATCATGCTTTGGGATACATTGAGTATCTGCGCAATTTCCGCATGTGTCATGTGGTGAATTTTATTCAGAATAAACGCCTGACGGCATGCTTCAGGAAGTTCGTTCAAGGCAGTCGCGATTTTGTGCAAACGTTGTCGAGATTCAGCGATGGTATCCGGTTGTGGTGTTGGACTGGGAATATCAATCGGTATTTCGCTAGAACTGCGGTGTTTCCATTCAGTAGAATGTTTCGCGAGCTGATCCATCGCCAGATTGTGCGCCGTGCGAAAGAGGTACGCTCGAGGGTGATTGATTGTTGTGGTCGTTGGCCCTTTTGCTCGAAGTCGTAGATACGTATCTTGCGCAACTTCTTCAGCGAAGTGAGAACACTTCATCAGGCGGCGAAGGTACGTCACGAGAGAATGATGGTATGAATGAAAAAGTTCTTCCAGGTCTAAAGAGAGAAACATGTGGTCATCTATAGCAATCTTTTATCCTTATAAACTACTTATCCATGCTACATATATCAATGCATACTACAGGGCCATGTTGAAAGGGAATGTTTCGATCAGATTACGGTCGAGACCTTTGTCCTTCTCTTGGATCAGTGTGGTTTCGTTTCGAAAGAAACTCATGGCCTTTGCCTGAAAGGTGTTGAGGCGAGTTGCCCTTGTTCAATTTTTTTTTCGATGAAGCTTACTAAGATGTTATGGGGGAACTGTCTTACTTGTTCGGCGTCTCCACCACATGGTGATTCCGGTGACATATAAGACGAGGGGTATCAACCCGGAGAGACAGACCAGAATTCGTCCAGGTAATCCCAAGACTTGACCGCTGTGGAGTGGATGGAGCCAGCGCAAGAATGTGTCGCCGGCAGAATCATCTTTGATATCTCGACTGGAAAGCACGTGTCCTGTGTACTGGTCAATCCAGACATTGGTTTTTGGAAATCGCCGACTAGGTTCACCCTGCTGCCAGAGATTGATGCGATAACTCCCTGTTAGACCATTAGGAGTTTCAATCCATTTGACCCTGGCATTTGGGAAACGTGCCTGTCCGATGGCCACGGCCTGATCAACCGAGATTCGTGCTGACACTTGGTTTGACACGGAGTCTGTGCGAGGTGGCTCATATAATTGAGAAATTGAGCCCACCATTGGTTCTACCCAGGGAAAGTCTAGCAAGGTACCGGTAGCGACAAGTATAAGGAGAAAGATCAAGGCATAGATCCCATTGAGCTTGTGTAGATCATACAGCACACGTTTGGTGCTGCCATTTGTCTGCAACGTGAATGCCGGCCTGAGGTTTCGTGTTGTTGGCCACCATAAATACACGCCAGTCCCGAGTGAGAATAGGATACAGACACCGACAAAGGTGAGAATAGTCTTACCAGTCATGTCGAGTAACAACCGGTAGTGCAGATTATAGAGCCAAGTCATGGGGAATGTACCCCACAGGCGGCTGCTGACGATCTCCACTGTATGGGGATTCACCCAGACCATCAGCGGTGCAAAGGAGATGTCAGCGGTTTCTTTAGGTTTGTAATAGCGGGCAGTGATCATCCGCCCTTGACTAGATGGGACTTCTAGCCGCCAGGAATGTTCGCGGGTAGGGTGCGCTGTTCGGAGCGCTTGAAACATGTCCTCATAGGATTGCCATGATTCTTCGGTTGGCGAGAAGGTAACCTCAGGATTCAGCCATTCATCAATTTCGATATAGAATACGAGGAGACTCCCAGTGAGTCCAGTCAACACAAAGAGGAGGCCAACAACAAGGCCGAAAGAAATGTGCACATTCCGCCATACCTTTCGGGCCTTGTTTCGCCGTTTTTCGGGCATCTTGTTCTATAAGATTTTGTCTAACAAGTCGAATTCAACATTTAGGGCACCATAGAATGCTCGGCCATCACCCGGTGAGTGGAGAGAGCTTCCTGCATCCCATACATATTCATAATATTTGTCGGTGAGATTGGTCACTTGAAAGTCTAATCCAAGATATTTGTTGATTTGATAAAACAGTCCTAGGTTGACGAGATAATAATCACCAAATTGGCGTGTGTCATTTTCTCTGTTCAAGAAATAGTCACCTTGCGCAAAGATAGAGAAAGACCCTCGGACGGCCGGCGTTATTTGATAATCAACTCCGCCAGAAACCACATAGTCAGGGATATGATCAATCTCATTATTTTTGTTGCCGCTTTCGAGTGGGCCTGGTTTTTTAATGATCCCTTCTTGCCAGGAGAAGGCTGCCCAGATGGAGAGGGGATTGATGGGTCTCGCACGGAGTTGTGCATCAAATCCTCGGCGCTTGGTTTTACCGATGTTCTCACTCTCGCCGGAGCCAGTAAACAATCGTCGCACTTCGTCGTCGGCCGTCTGCTCCCAATAGGCGATGCGCCCTTCCATCCATGTGACGGGACTCAGCTTTATGCCCATCTCCCAGCCATCATTAATTGAGGGTTTGAGCTCTGGCCCATTGAGCTGTTGATACGCTCCGGCCTCAATGCCAACCTGAAACGTGCGTCCCCAATTCCCATAGAGACTATAACCTTCAATGGGGGTAATGACGGCACTGAATTTTGGTTGCCAGATCGCATCATAGTCATTGAGATCTAACACGGTACTGGGGCTTGTATCCGTCGGACGATTGACTAAGTCGCCATCAGCGGAATCGATTCGCACGGCAGGAACAAGCTTGAGCCAATGTACTGGTTTGATGACGGCTTGTAAAAACCCGCCATAGATCAGGAAGTCGAATTCTTGATTGCGAGTGAGCTCCTGCCGCCGCCGTTGTATCGCCGTATAACGAATGTTTTCATTTTCTTGTTGTTGGAAATCAAAGCCGCCTTCTAGCACAAAATCATCGAACCACGGGATGTGAGGTCGGTAGGTCAGTGTGGCAATGGCCCCGTATTGCAGCTCATCAGTAATTCGTTCTTGTTGAGGATTTGCGGCAGTAAATTTCACAAAGCGGGTTCGATCGAACTTATTGACATAACTTTTCAGAGAAAAGAAGAGATCCGACGTCACGTCGGCATCGAAGTGCCCGCTGACGGTCTTAATTTGTCGTTCAGTCCCGTCAAAATTATTAAACGACGGAGATTTTTTTGGGCGGCTGCGTGATTCATCCATGGTGAGATAGCCAGGGGAATCAGCTTCACTTTCATATAATCGGGCAATGAGTCCGACTTTGTAGCTGGCGCTCGGCGGAGAGTAAAACCATTTTCCTGCAAAGGTGTATCTGTTCAAATCTGAATGATCCCGATAGCCATCAGTTTCACGATAGGCGGCAAAATAGTTTTGTGAGAATCCACCAGTCTCGAAGCCCGAAGAGGCTTGCACATCAACCGTCCCGAAACTTCCGTAACTGATGCGTGCCTTGGTGTAATTGCCTCCAGTGCGGGTGAAGACATTCGCGTTGCCCGCAATGTTGTGTAATCCGTACCTGGCATCGTTGGTCCCTCGGATGACCTCGATCGATTGGATATCCAGCGGAAAGACCATGTCCAAAAACTCCATGTTTCCAGAATTCGTATTGCTTGGAATGCCATCGATCAAGAGTTTAATGGCATTGATTTCTCCTTCGCCATTGAACCCGCGAAAGGAAAATTTTCCAGAGACTCCCCCTTGATTGAAATTTGTGGTCATGACTCCCGGGGCTTGCCGAAAGAGTTCCCATGCAAAATCGACATTCCGATTTTCCACGACGTCGGCTCCTAAGATATCGACGGATGTGAGGACGTCCTGGCTCTTGAGAGGTCCAGTTGCGGATCCTGTGACCACAACTTCGCCAAGCGTGAAATACGAATTGTCGGTCGTGTTGGAGGAAGCAAGCGTATCAGGACTGTCTTGTCTGGCCGCCACCGTCACTGTCGTATCTCTCTCTAATTCAGTCGTTTCACCGAACACGAGAAATGCGGTGAAGAACGGGGAGCTGATTACTGTCATCAATGCGAGAGACACACTCGAGGTCGAGAGCACACCAAGCTTCTTCATGTCTGTCTTTACTCCTTTACGCTGCAATAAGTATGAAAAATAAAAAGATGATTTCTTGGACTAAGCCATTTCGAAGGATGAAACGAACGGGCGGGGAAAGATACCAAAAGGTTTGAAAACTGTTCTACTCATGCATGCTACTGCATGCAACATTCGAGGAATTTTTGTCGGGTTATTCGGCAGACGAGAGGTTGAAATGTATGGGGTGATGGAGAAAGGAATCGCTAGACGTTAACGATTCAGGTAATCAGCCTTGGGATTGTAGAAGCCGAGGTAGTCGAAGATTAAAGAAAGGAAACGATGCTTTCCCGACAGTCTGAATTTGTTCATGATCTCAATTACTGTGCTTAGGTTAATGTAGACTGACGTTCCGCTTAATCATGATTGAACTCTTCCGAGCCTTTCCATTCACGTATTTCCCCCGCTGTTTCATTCCAGAGTTCTTCAAAGTCTGCGAGGCTTAGGCTGGAGACTCTTCGCCATCGACCTTGAAGGTCTTGGATTCTAAGTTGACGGGCCAGTTGGTGGGAAAAGGTTCTGTCCTGTTTGTCCATCTGTGACCTCCATTTTAGGGGCAAAAATAGACTGGTCTTGCTGTGAAAAGGCCAGGGTGAAGGCCAAGGAGGTCGGTCCAAATGCCTTCACCCTGTGGTCCAAGGTCAGGAGGAAGAGCCTACCTTGGAACATGTAAGAAGAAACACGAGTGTCTGCGGGGAAAAATGAGAGTTCTGCCACTCTCACGCTTAGTGCATGTGCACTCGTTTCTCAAAATATTCGTCATAGCGCTGAACGTAATCTTTGGCATCACCCAAGGGAAGATGACAACTCCGGCATTTGGCATATTCCACCTCTAAGCGATCCCCATTCGGCGTGAATGCTGAATAGATCCAATCTCCATTTTGGAGGCCTTCCGGTGCATGCTTTCCCCAGCCTGCGCCTTTTTGCATCACATACACTTTGGCAAGACCATCTTTTATGAGATGGCCATCGCTATCTTTCTCGAACGCTTCACCGTCACCTTTCTTGGCCTTGTAAATTTCCATGACTAAGATGGATTCATTGGCAAAGGGTTTTCCATGATGGGCTTCGGCCCCAGTTGAATTGATATACAGATCCCGAACCGCATTTGGCTTTTGGATGCCCTTCAAGAATGTTGGGAAGGTGGTGTAGTCTTTCGGGAAGTCTAGTTCCCCGTCCTTCGGCATACCGCCAGATTGTGCAACGGGAGTCATCGACATGGACGAACATCCAATGACTGTCAACATGATAGTCATGAACACAAACTTCT
Source organism: Nitrospirales bacterium (assembly GCA_029261255.1). Lineage (GTDB taxonomy): Bacteria > Nitrospirota > Nitrospiria > Nitrospirales > UBA8639 > Nitrospira_E. Next base: position 4,427 of record JAJDBQ010000005.1, on the reverse strand, counting down.
TCATAGCCCGCTACCTCCTGTTATTTTTGAGAAACCCTGTAAGAATGCAGAGAGACGATGCAACATCATGACGTGTTCCATTTGCTCAGTTTTCCCACTCAGGATAGGGATTAGTTCATAAGTTTGTCTACCTACGAATACATACATATGCTACAGTCTTCTTCTGCGAAAATGATTGGGTATGTTAGGGAAAAGAGGTTGGGACGTAAAAGTTAAGTGGATTCATGGCGTGGTAACTGATGTTAGTACCTTTCCCAGCTTCAGGATCGACGTAGCCGTTTCTCATACCTGATTCAAAAAAATAGAGCTTTTCAGAGGATGCGGGCTGTTGGTTGTAGTGTTCTACAAGATTTTTAAATGTGAGTTGTCCTCCCTCAATTCGTAACACATGATCATCATTTTCATAGTCAGGAATTGCGGGATGAGGGAGTCAAGAGTCGACGGCTGCATTGAAAATGGAGTGGAGGCGTAAAAAAGTATTTAATGCCATTTCAGCAATGAGACGTTGCTGCTCAGGTAGTCGTGTTAGAAATTTGGGACGAGAAAGGCCTTTAGGATGTGCGTCATCAAAGATCACGGCATGCCGATTGTCAAAAGCAATCGCAGCGCCTACGATTTTCCCGTCCGTCAAGTCAGCCAGCGTGACAAAATGGACATAGTCTTTCTGCCTGGATTTTTCCTTATTCCTGGGATGGTATTGTCCAGGAACAATTTGGAGAAAAAGATTTCGATGTTTTGCTGCAAGAATTCTGATGAATGAGCCTTCCTTGGAAATTTTGCACATGCTTGGGCTAAAGGGTGTTGGGGCTAATCTAAGAGCAAGCAAATGCTCGGCATATGCTGATAACGGAAGCGCTGAGATACTGAATACGGTTACGAGCACGATGCTCCATCTTGTCACCCGACGTCGGAATGTATATTGAGTAAGAAACATTGTTCATCACCTCCTCAAATGAAAGACACTCAGAGGTTCCCGTTCTGGGGCGTGTTGAAAAAATCCGACAGCGACGTTTTCCCCAATTTCCGATGCTCCCGGACGAATGAAATTCTCCGCGCCTGAAATTGGCTGTGGGCTTGCTGCATGGACTTTTTTGAACAGTTCCGGGCCGTTGGCATTTACTGTGTGATGCCAACGAACAGCTTAAGAGAGCGAGAAGGCTGGCGGTGCTCGCGAATCTGCTGATGAAATGAGGAAAGACAGGTGATGAGTGTGAGGGGGGTGGTAGGCTGATGTGAGAACACCGTATGATTGAATAAGTGAGGCCGATGGTGTGTGAATTGCGTGACTGGCCTTACACATCCAATCACACCAGGGTTGAGAGTGACTTTGCTGCGTGTGGTGATGATCGACGGCATGCCCTGTCATAGGACTAGCCAATGCGGTAGTGACAACAAGGAGCCATAGCCCAAGTCCAACGGCCAGAATTTTTTGAACAGATTGAGGACTCATGAGTTATCCAGGAAGTTTATGGGTTATCACCCTCAACACCACCCTACGCCTTTTGTGGATGTTCATCTACAGATGGGTGCCGTCTCCTGCAACACATCAGATAAAAAATTATCGTGTTCCTGTCGGCACAGGTTCCCAATAGTCTTTTCGGTTGAGTTCAACCAACGTGTCGATAGAATCACGGAAGATTCGCAAGCTCCCTTTGCCTATCTTTGTGGCTTTGAGGCGGTCTTCTTCTACCCAGCGGTAAATCGTCCAGCGGCTGACGTTTAACGCTTTAGCGGCTTCGCCGACACGTAACAATTCTTGATTCATGGTTTGCCCTCCTTGCCACGCGAATAACGGTGTTCTTCACGTTTGTCACAAAAAATTGTAGAGATCATTTCACGATTCCTGAATCAACCTTCTTGGGATTCAAGATGTCGCGTCTTCGTGCTTAAAAACTCACCATGCGATGGAAGATTTCTGATTTCCTTCCAGGTGAAGCACTGACATCACTCTTAGAAATTAGGAATAGACGGAGACTGACAGCAATGGGGGTCCACGGGGGGATGCAAAGGAGAAGGGAGAACATATAACGGGAATCGTGAGGGGAATGATGATCCCAAGAAGGATGAGCAGGGGAAGTGAGGTCAGGTTTTCTGTTGGCGTGGCTGAAGCCGCTATTTGCCCAACCTGGCACGCCCAGACACAGAGGATAGATGTTGATGTTTGATGATCCTCATGGTGAGCAGAATTGGGATTGATTGCAGTAGACGCACAAAATGTTCCAACCGTCATGAGAATAAGGTGGATGCCAAGAAGCCCGGCGATCAGAAGAGAGGTGAAGGCCGACGGGGTGCCTGCTTTCTTGAGGGCCAGAGATGATGTGAGACGGGAGGAACGTGGAAATGACATAGATTGTTTTCGTGCTCTTTATTCTGCAGATGAAGGTTCTGTCGCGATACCCATGCTCGTGATGCCACTCAGTCGAATGAGATCCATAACTTTTATGACTCGTCCATGTGGGACTTGTTTGTCGGCATTGATCAATAAGGAAGGGTCTGTTGCTGTTTGCCGAAGATTCACAAGTCGTTGCTCGAGTTCCTGTAAGGTAATGACTTCTTTGTTGTAATAGAGTCCGCCGTCTTCAGTCAGAGTGAGTGACACATTCTCAGTCTTGGTATCTGTCGAAGATTCAGCGGTCGGGAGCGAGACTGGCATGCCTTGTTGAATCGTCATGGACAACGTGGCAATCATGAAAAACACCAGAAGGAAAAACATGGTGTCAATCATTGGTATGATTTCGATGCGCGGTTTTTTTTTGGCTGCTGCAGGTAATCTCATGATTGAGTTCAGTCGACAAGGCTTTGCAGAGCCGCTTCAGTTTTTGTCGCATAATGTTCAATTTTTTCTGTTTCTTGTTCCATACGCGCGCTGAAAAAGTTATACGGAATGAGAGTCGTGACCGCCACAAAGATTCCGGCTGCCGTACAAATTAATGCTTCTGCCACACCTCCCGTGACGGCATGAGGGTTTCCCAATCCAGATTCAGACATGATGCCAAATGAATCAACCATCCCGATGATGGTTCCCAATAGTCCCAAAAGAGGGCCCAGGGTGATGACGGTATCCATGGCGGGAAGGCCTCGTTTCATTTTGGTGAGTTCCGCAATGGCGGTGGCTTCCATGGCTTTCGTTGGGTGGCTCGCACGCTGGATGACGCCAGCCGCAACCACCCGAAGGACTGGGCTCGGTTGTTGCTCAGCCACCGCGAGGGCATCGGTAAATTTCTCTTGTTCGATGAGCGAAAGCATTTTTGGTGCGAATCGACTCGCATTGAAATTTTTAAAATAGATGAACCGTTCGATGGTGATGGTGAAAGCTAAGAGAGAGCAGGCGATGATCGGAATCATCATCCAGCCGCCCTTCATGAGTATGTTGAGAAATTCCATTCAGATATCTTCCTTGTTGCGATAGATCGTTAACTGTTGAGATCAAATTTAATAGGAATATCCACCCATTTTGAGATGGGAATATTCCCATCTTTTGCTGGTTGAAAGGTCCAACGTTGCACGGCATCCTGTGCGGCTTGATCTAATGTGGGGTGTCCACAGCTTTTTCGAATCTTCAGTTGCTTTGGTTTGCCGATCGTGTCGATCAACGTGCGAACGATGACGGTTCCTTCCCATCCGGATTCCCGCGCGATTCGAGGGTAGATGGGTTTGGATGATGAAATAACGTTAGGTCGGGTCGTGGTCGATGCAGTTTGAATCGGTGCACTAGCAGTCAGTGTTGTTGGTCTTGCCAACGACGGCGGCGCTGGGAGCGGCCGTGCTGTCGTGCGTTTTTTTCTTGCCGTCGCTATCGGAGGGCTACCATGATTGACAGGGTTGCTTCGAGTTTTCACGTTTGGGAAAGCGGATGTTGTCCGTTGGGTTTGCGTGGGCACTCGCATTTTCATCATGTTTCTGGCTTTCATTGCTTGGGAGGCTCGTCTATCTTTCAAAATCGGTTTCGTTGGTATGGGTGGTGTTAAAGGAGAGAGCTTCACTGGTGTTGGTGGTTGCAATGAGGCCTGCTGCAATGGGGGGGGCGAAGATTGAGAACGAGGGGTGGGTGTTGGCGGCATGTGTGGCGAGGGTGTTTTCGGCGTTGCCATCCGTGGTTCTATTGGTGGGGTGGGAGCTTGTGGTGTTTGAGCCACTTCTGGTGCTGGCAACAAGGTCACTTGAACGGGTGGTGGTTCATCTTTCACCGCAGGAGCTTGTGGCATATAGATCAGGCCGGCCATGAGCATTCCGTGCAACACCAGGCTCCCTAATGCGCTGAGAAGAAAGATTCGGGTGTCTGAATTTTGATCAAGAGCGGTTTCTGTCATGACCTGACACGTTTGAGGAGTTTGGTAATTCGTTCATCTTGTCCGCCTAAATTGACATACTCTTTATAATATTCTAGCGCTTTGTTCGGGGCATTATGATGAAATTCATACAGGAGC
>JAJDBQ010000040.1 GCA_029261255.1 Nitrospirales bacterium | reverse complement strand
GCATTTCTTGATGAGATTTCAGACCATACCAAACATCATCTCACCAGTATGACAAAGACATTCCAGCAATTATGGACTCAATGGCCCTGGCGCCCTCTTCGAAATTGTCCTGGGCGATTTGTGATGCCGTGGACTGAACATTCTATTTCACTTGAAATGTTACTCGATGATCCATGCGCTCCCCAAGTATTTTCCAGCCCACAAGCCAATGATCCCGTTCTGGTGGTCGAATTGGAGGATGGCGGAATCATTTCCTACCAACAGGCTGATGGCCGCGTGATTCATACCCTGAATACTCCTAAAGGTTTTTCCCGGAAGCTTCAACAATTAAAGATCACAGTGGCCGAGACCAATGCTCCCTCACCTCAACACTCACATGACTCACCGTTTCGTTAATAGGGATGCTTACGAATGTGCAATTTGTACAATATGACGGAAAGACCTAATTCTAGGAAGAAAAAGCCAGTGACTGTTCCAACAATTCCTTCCAACGTTAAAGAGAGCTGAGACCAAATCCCCAGCAAAGGCAAGAGACTTTCTGGAATCTGGTCTAATCCCAAGGCCATCGAAGAGGAAGGCTGGTTCAAGCGACGCTTGAGAAAACTTGACAGGCAATCCCCTACCATTGCCCCACAAGCCACAACCAACCCAATATTCCATGGCAGCCCAATTACCATCGCGACAACCGGCACACTCACGACCGCACAGAGCACTCCTCGGAATGTTTTAGATGGGCCCAGAATGGGACGACCGTCAACAAACAACGCACCGCCATCAATTGCCCTTGGCCAACGTCCATTCATAAGCTGCCGCCCGATAATGGGTGCGCCATTCGCTGCAAGAATTAAGAAGAGTAATTGAAAGTAGATCATGTGGATTAGCCGAGATGATTGAAAGGAAACCCCGCAGCTAGAAATAACCTACATGATGATTGAAAGGTGCCTTAATGGTGAAAATACAGGCGAGAAATAGAAACGGGGAATTAATCAATAAATCTCTTCAAGGAAGAAAAATCAAACAGGCTTCGATCGAGGAGATGACTGGGTCTCACATTTGTCAACGATGCAAATAGACTATCTCCAGAACCCGGATAGCGACATTCCCAATCCTTGAGCAACGCTTTCACTTCTTGCCGTTTTAAGTTTTCTTGGGACCCACACAAATCGCACGGAATGATGGGGAAATTCCTGAGCTCCCCGTACCTAGCAAGATCACGTTCAGGAACATAGGCTAACGGCCGAATGACAACATGCTTCCCATCATCGGACCGCAATTTTGGCGGCATTGTTTTAAGTGTCCCATTGAACAACATATTAAGCAACATCGTTTCCATCATGTCATCTCGATGATGTCCTAGTGCAATTTTCGTTGCGCCCAGCTTCTCTGCCACGCCATACAAAATCCCTCGTCGCAGTCGGGAGCAGAGAGAACACGTTGTTTTCCCTTCAGGGATTAATTCTTTGACAATCGAATAGGTGTCCTGCGTTTCGATATGAAAGGGCACACCTATTTTTTGCAGATACTCCGGTAGAATATGCTCGGGAAAGCCAGGTTGTTTCTGATCAAGATTCACAGCAATCAATTTATACGAAATAGGAGCACGCATTTGCATGGACAATAAAATATCCAGCATCCCATAGCTGTCTTTCCCACCGGATACACACACCATGACCGTATCGCCTTCTTCAATCATCGAAAATTCGGCTACAGCCTGCCCCGTCAGCCGGCACAACCGCCGGTGTAGCTTCTGGGTTGTCCCAGTGAAATTGATGTTAATGAGACGCTCTTGTGATTCCTGCAGCATGATTTGATTCCAAGAAATTGAGAGGACAAAAATTTTACAGTCGTAAAGATAAGTGCATCGTTCCTTCAGGATTCCTAGGCTATTTGTATCAACAATGTTTGATCCACTATCAGCAAGCCATCATAAAACACGTGATGGCTCATCTAAAAACTTAAACTAGCTCAAGAACAAGGAAGACAAAAAGAGAAGATCCATATCTGAATACAGTGTGTATTTCAGTCTATATCCCTCCTATTAGGTGGTCAAGATACACAGGTGGTCACCCGTATGTTTACTTCCTAAGACATCTGCATTATTCTTTTGATTCCATGCGTGCTCTCGATCATTCTCAACCCCCTATATCCCTCTTCTCTCGCCTTCGCAAAACTTGGCAGGGGAACCTGCGGTTTCGCCATACCTTCCTGTTATCAGGAATCATCCTTATTATTATGGTTCTATTAGCGAGCATTATGCTCGCAAAACAACGAAGCATGCTCTATCACGCAGCGGAAACAAAAGGGCTAGCTTTTACCCAAGCCTTCGCAATTGGAGGGTGGGCAGCGATACAAAATAATTTATACCTCATCCAGGAAGCCTTGATGAGCTATCCAGAAGATCCAGATATTCTCGGCGTAGATATCATCGACAATGACAATATGGTCATGGCCTCGCAACTTCCGAGTCGCATCGGTCTCAGCCTAAACAATCCTCAATGGCTGCAGATGAAACACCAACGAGAAAAAGTCGTTCGCTATACAACCACCGAAACAAATGTCCCCCTTCTCATCATGGCGGCCCCACTACAGGGCCAAGGGGAAGCCGAGGCTTGGATTCGCGTCACTTTTTCACTGGCACAAGTCAAGCAACAGGATATGGAATTAATCGTCAACATGATACTTATGACGATCCTCCTTATGGGAGCAGGTATCCTTAGTTTATACTGGTCAAAAAATAACATTTCCTCAATTTTGGAATCAGTGATCAATCAACTCCAACACACGCTCGAACATCGAGTATTGTCGGCTCAGCAACTTCCCATATCTCCTCTTCCAGGTCTCACAACCCTACCCACACTCGAAGATTCTCACGGCGACTTGGAACAATTAAAACAGACTGTCACTCAAACAATCGGGCTCCTCACCACACAGTCCCATGCATTGCAACATTCAGCATCCATTCTCGAACAAACCGTCGAAGAAAGGACGACGGCCCTCAGAAAAGCCAAACAATCGCTAGAAGCAGAGATTCAAGAACGCAAAACAACCACACAGCAATTAGAAAAAGTCGGGCGGCAAGTCCAGTTAATCTTGAATTCTGCTGGCGAAGGGATCTATGGGTTAGATCTACACGGGAAGGTGACGTTCATTAATCCAGCCGGTGCCAGCATGTTGGGATATGCCAGTAATGAACTCTTAGGGATGCCCATGCATGAAACCATGCATCATACGATGCAAGATGGTACGCGCTACACGCGGGGTAAATGTCCCCTCCACGGCGAATTTTTGCAAGGCCAATCACATCGAGGAGAAAATGAATTAGTCTGGCGCAAAGACGGAAGCTCCTTCCCCATAGAATATATTAGTACCCCTATTCATGAGCATGAAAAAATTGTGGGCGCCGTGATCAGTTTTTCCGATATCTCTGTACGCCAGGAAGCGGAAGCCAAAATCCGAGAAAGTGATATCAAGCTGAGACAAGCGCAAAAAATGGAAGCCATGGGGACTCTCGCCGGTGGGATCGCGCACGATTTCAACAATATCTTGAGCGCAATGCTGGGATTTAGCCAGTTAGCTCAGCTGAAAATTGCTCCGAACGATCCTACTCAGGCCTATCTAGATCAAGTCCTGAAAGCCGGTCATCGTGCAAAAGAATTAATACGGCAAATTCTCACATTCAGTCGCCAAACGGAACCCGTGCACCAGCCAGTAAGATTGCGCGCGATTCTTGACGAAGTCCTCGGGCTCATGAAGGCCACGCTTCCGACAACAATTGAAATCCAAGTTGATATCCCTGAAAATTCTGGCATGGTCCTCGCGGACCCAACCCAATTGCACCAAGTGTTAATCAATGTGTTTACGAATGCGGAACATGCCATGCGAGGAAAACCGGGAAGCATATCGGTGAAACTCAAGCATCTTCTGTTAGATGCTGATAGTGCTGGTAAACTTCCTGATCTGACTCCGGGCCCTTATTTTCGTCTCAGTATCGCTGATACCGGAACAGGTATTCCCTCTCATACGCTTTCGCGAATTTTTGATCCGTTTTTCACTACCAAAGAAGTTGGTGATGGAACAGGTATGGGATTAGCGGTAGCCCATGGAATCCTTGCCTCTCATCATGGAACGATTACGGTTGAGAGCCAGCTAGGTACAGGAACCACCTTTCACATCTTCCTCCCCTATATCGATTGCGCTCCAATTGACATTTCCAACAAAAATGACCATCCGGAATACCAAACGCAGCAAGGCCATATCCTTTTTGTCGACGACGAAGAATCCTTGTCCACGATGGGACAGCATTTTCTTGAGCACTTGGGATATACCGTGACAATTTGTAACAGCGGAGTGACTGCATTAGAAATTTTCAAGACGGATCCTCACCAATTTGATGTCGTCATCACCGATCAAACCATGCCAAAAATTACTGGCGAAAAACTCGCCACAGAATTACTGCGCCTCAACCCCGACCTACCCATCATCATTTACACTGGATTCAGCTACACCATGACTCCAGAAAAAGCCAAACAATTGGGGATTCGACGCCTCCTGCATAAGCCCCTCCTCATCCAGGATTTAGCCGCGGCACTCGAAGAAGTCCTGCAACAAAAAGTATGACACACAAAAGAAATCTATACACTCAAGTATGTGCAAATACATTTCTGCCTTGGCGAAGTTATGTACTTCACGCGTCATTCCTACCCTAAAGGAGGATCCATATGATGATGCGAAAACGCCAAATTCATGATGGCATAGCAGGTGGATTAATCACTCTAGGAGTGCTGCTCGGCGTGTATGTACATCCTGCGTGGTTATGGCTTCCCGGCATCTTAGGAGCCACATTGCTACAAAGCGGATTCACCGGTTTTTGCCCCGTCTATTACGTCTTGGATCAAACCTGTCCCGAGAAGAACGCAACTGACCTCTCGCAACAGAACATTGGATGAGTTTAGACGGTAACGTGATCCTGAATGGTCAGATCTAGATCTGTGGAAGAAGAGTTCGTCTTTTTCATGACTCGATCGTGGAGCATCACTAAGGTAGGACATTGTTGCACAATTGCGGAAAGAAACCCTGACTTATCTGCCGGAGAGATCAACACCGTCTGGTGAGAAACACCATAGACAATCTTCAAGCGATCCAAGGAACAAGCTGGGCTAGACCATGGACTCCTCGTCGGATTAATCGACTTGATTCCATTGAGTGTGACGGGAAAGCCAACCGGTCCGCATCGGATAAAAAGTCGGTCTGGAGTAACCGTGTAGCCCGTGCCATAGAGCACCCACAACATCAGCGCATCCATCCCAAGTACCAAGCTCACCATCACGGCCATTTCAGGCCAAGAGGCTTCTCCAACGACCAATGGCACCAGGCCACCCACCACACTTACGATGATACCCAACCAAATCAGGCCAACAATCCACCAGTCCCGTTTGGAAGGGAAATATAGACTCTGGGTTGGATTGATGATTCGTGACATTCAGCGCTCTGCTCAGTAGTTTCCGAAAGAAATGAGGCTTTCATCTAAATCTTCGGTCACGAAAGAAGTCACCTAAAGTTTTTAAATACAACCTCTTTTCTTGGAAGACACAAGGAATATGTTGCAGCGAATATACCTGAATGATAAAGCCTAGTTTCGGCCCGGCCGCCGATCTACTTTCGCTTAGGCGAAAGTAGACCAAGCCATTGACGCCTAGTTCGGCCACATTGGATGGTATGGTTGGGCAGAAGAAGAGCGGACTAACTCGCTATGCTCAAACAAGGCCCGCCGAATACAAAAGATCATCCATCCCAGAGGCCGATCAGCAGGCGTCGATTTAAAGGAAAAGGAGAGAAAGAAACCTCTCAATCGGCTTTCGACGTCACTCACGTCTACCCCTACATCACCATTCGCTGTCGCATGGCAAGACTTACCTCAGGACCCTTGTACCTTAGACATCGAGACTTTGGTGCTGCAACAGTCGCGTCATTCAACCGCCCTTACGCCCAGTGGCAAAACTCTCAACAAAAAAATTGCTCCCCCTTTTCGAAGAAACCATTTTCAATGAACTGAGGCAGGGGGCGATTGAAGGACTCAACGCTGATTAACGAAATGGCGGAAACTCATCAAACAATGGGTCAAAATCCGGCTCTGGAATCCGATAGCCTTTTAACCAACCTTTGAGCCGCTTCACATCTCGAAACGCCCGCAAGTCTCCCTGGGCACGCGTGATCATGCACTGTGTCGTGCGCATGTCCTGTTTGAGCAACCCGATCATGCGTTTAGGGGAAAGCGCCTCGAAGGGGGAGGCATTGAGCGCCCGGCGGACTTCACTTTCCCGGAGAAAGACTTCTTTTTCCAACCCGCGCAACTGGTCGCTGAGGATTGTATTGTAATGTTTGAGGCGGTCGGCATTGAGGTTATTGAGTTGACTCTGGTCTATCTGCTCGATAGCGAGTTGTAGTTCCAGCAGTTTCAGCAAGTCCTTGTTGCCGTATGCGACGGTCACTTGCTGCATCAATTCTGTTTTGCGTTCGCGCTCTGTCGGGTCAGGTTCACGGTCAGGGTGCAAGGCCCCGACCAGTCGGCGATAAACGGCCTGGATGGACTTACTGACGTTGACAGCTTCTTCCGCTTCTTTGGCTCGTTGTTGGGAATTTTTCTTGGGCTGCGGGCGTTTGGCTGTTTCCTGTTCAGCCTGTTCTTGTTGTTGCTTAAGCTTCTCTGCGAAGCGCTTGGCAGTACCTTGCGGGTCTTTGATGTCAATCTCAGCATCATCCACCGAGACACCAAATTGTTGTTCAAACATCGCTTTCATCATTTCAAGCGTCATGTCGTCGCTAGCCTGATCCAGTGAGTCGAAATCTTCGCCGCTGTATTTGTTGTAAAGATCTTTCAAGTCATCCCGCTGGTTGAGGGTAATAAGTTCTTTACAGGTTTTAGTGATCAGCTGGCTGAGTTTTTCTTGCTGACTGGCGGTGAATTTGTAGCTGGTGAATTGTTGATCGAACAGTAAGACCATGTCGGCTTGACGTTCGTGCAAGGTCTTGCGTAAAGGCTCCAGTTTTTGAACGGCATCCTGGCCACATTGCTCAAAGGCTTCCTGCCACTCCCTTAGCACTTTTTTCTGCGCGGCGATATTCTTGATCAAGAGGTTGAATTGTTTTTGTGCCGGGGAAAGCGGTGCGTGTGCGGTGACGGTCTTGATGGGAATAACTTTGTGGGCTGACATGGGGTCTTTCTGAAAATGATACCCCGGGTAGTCTGGCATCAGATCGGGCTGTGTTTCAGCAGAAAATCAACGAAGCCGCGGTTGGCCCGTGACAAAAATCTTTCCCGCCTCCGCGCGATGCACAAGACGGGAAGAGGAATGTTAAATGGTCTTTTTTAGTGGGCCGAAACGTACCAAAGAACCCGCTGAAGGGTCAAACCACTGCCCCTGCTGACCGAAAGTTGGTGACGCGGGCGACCAATCCTTGCAAAAATTCAAGCATATTCATCACCAAATCAATGATCCCATCTTGAGACGACGTTTTGAGTGGAAGGATGACCTCGCCGGCCTGGGGTCGGCGAAGCCGTTTGTGGCCCAAAGCCTGGCGCGTGAAATCGCGACACAGACGTTCAAGTTTCTACCGCTGATGGGAAGCACAAGACATATCGGCATGCCAGAATGTCGAGTACCACAGGCGACGTTCATGGCTTTCGAAACTTACGTCAGCAAGAACTTATCTTCTTCGTCATGTTTTTTTTGCCAGTATCATCATTTCCAAGTAGACTGATGCACAGTCCGAAATAAAAATTGACCTGTTGAATATTCCTGAGAAAACGCACGTATTCGCTTAACAGGGATTCGATGTCAATCGTCGGCGGGAATGATCAAAATAGTCGTCCAGCAAGGCCGCAGCCATTTTGGCGCGCGGAGCGTACGTTCAGTACGTGAGCACGGCAAAATGGCGAGAACGCCGCTGGCGGCTTTTTTCAACATTCCCAGAATGATCCACCCCCTGTTGTGCATGATTTGATGAGCAGAAGACCTATGGAAACGCCATGAAATTTGAAAAATATCCCATTTCAGATACTTTGAAAGATAACCTGGCCCAACTCGGGTTTGTGAAAACAACGGACATCCAATTTAAAGCCATGCCTTCGATCATGGCAGGGGAAGATGTCCTGGCCATCGCCCAAACAGGAACGGGGAAAACGGCAGCATTTGCCATCCCGATCATTAATCAGATTGACCAGTGGAAAAGGAGCCAACGCTCAAATGGAATCCAATGTATTGTCATGGTGCCGACACACGAACTGGCGATGCAGATTGGTGAGGTCTTTGCCCAGCTTTCCAAGCACACCAAAGTCAAAGCCTTTGCCATGTATGGCGGCGTTGAGCAGGACCCGCAGATACAAAAACTTCAGAAGGGCATAGATGTACTCATTACGACACCAGGCCGACTTTTTGATCTGATCAGTCAGGGGTATGTTCTGCTGAACCGAGTCCAAACCCTTGTGTTGGATGAAGCCGATCACATGCTCGATCTCGGATTTATTGGAGATATTCATTCGATCAAAACAAAGCTACCACTCAACCATCAAACT
>JAJDBQ010000039.1 GCA_029261255.1 Nitrospirales bacterium | reverse complement strand
AATTAAGCTGCGAGAGCCAAAGGTTCGTTGGCAATTAAAGTTTTCCCGAAGGTTTTACGAGACTCCGAGAGCTCGACACGCTCTGTTGACCTCTTGATTCCCGTCGAAGCCAGTCACCCCCATATGAAATGTTTGCGATTTTCCCTCTTTTTTCAGAGGGCCTTCTTATAGTGTACCGCAATAGTACGACCCTTTCTAGCTGAGATAACCATAAACGAGAGGAAAGCAAGGTGCATTGTTTGTTCTGATGGAGATTCAAGACGGTTCTTTCGATCATGACTCCAGATGAAATCCTCTTGCATTGCTCGTCATGACGTATGAGTTACACTACGTATTCCCATTGTGCACGAAAGCCGGTAAATGGTGTTTGAATAGACAAAGGAGCAAGTTAATATGGCGTGGACATTACTATTAGTAGCGGGATTCTTTGAAATTGTGTGGGCGACTCTGTTGAAATTTACGGATGGGTTTACGAAGGTTTGGCCGAGCATAGGAACGGTCGTGGCCATGGGAATTAGCATGGTCTGTCTGTCGTTCGCACTACGCGAGATTCCGATGGGAACGGCTTATGTTGTTTGGACGGGCATTGGTGCCGTCGGTACAGTCATCCTAGGAATTGTGCTATTTGGCGAGCCAAAGAATGCCGTACGCCTGATGTGTATTGGATTGATTATAGCCGGAGTTGCGGGATTGAAGTTGACGTCAACTTCATAAATAACAAGGGAAAAGCCAAAAGGGAGAAGGAACGAAAGATGTCGATGCCATGAATCGAAATACTTCTATTCTGGACGCTCTTCTTAAAACGCCCAACTGACAAAGGTATTGCGTTCTCCCTTCGTGAGTTCTTTCACCATATGAGGATACATGAAGTTTGAGGGAAACACCATGATGTCCCCCGCCTTCAACGACACTTCAGTTTGACCAAAGAACACAAACTCCCCTCCCTCGTATCCTTCATTCAAGACTCCTAAGATACTTAGAATAGGAATGCCTTTTCTCTCCCCGTCAAAGAGAGAATGGATATGGTCATAATGCTCACGCATCATGGTACCGGCCTCGTAGCGGTTAAATCGAATAGGTGTAAAGGTCTTAATGAAACCCTTGATTTTTTCACCTTCTTGACGAACATACTTAATCATGTATTCTTGCAAGGCTTGAAAAACATACGGAGCAAGTGTGTCATGCAAGTCTTGGGTCGCGTTTAAGACATCTAATTCTTTTTCAGGCCTGGAAGCATAATCATTGGCGGCATAGCTATACCACGAATGTTTCGCCCATTCTTGGCCACGAATGTCATGTAACACGGCCTCACATATATTTTCGGGTATGACATTCGTCACATAAATATAATCCGCGAGTGCATCCATGAATTTTTATCTTATGGTTGAGAGAAACATTCCGATCATTGATGGGAAAAGAACACGGCTAGATTGAAAACTGAACAGCTGACTGAGATCCAGTAGGTTCGGCGAGTATGCCTTTTTGCTTTAAGGTTTCAAGAATTTTGTGCGTACAAACATCAAAATCTTCAGGGCCAGCAAAGATGAGATCCCTATCAGGTTGGGGACCGGCCTGGTCCTTGGTCATGTGAACAGTGACGACCTGAATCGGGTTGACCAAGGTTTTCACCGTTTGGACAATACCCTTGGTGGCCTGTGGAAATGCGTTTGTTGTCGTGATGACAAGAGAGCCTGTGTCAGTCAATAATCGAACGACTTCACCAAAACGACGGACTGTCTCTTCTGCCTTCATCTCATGGAGGTCAGCATCTAAGCCCCGCTGTAAATTTTCGCCAACCAAAAGGTAAGCATGACGCCCTTCCGCAACCAATACCGTTTCTAATTTCCTGGCTAAGAAGCTCTTGGCGGTAGTATCCGGCCCAGTGAGTAACACCACAGCTGCCCGGTGCCCATAGTGGCGGCTTCGTTCCTCAGCACCCACATCGCCTTTCACCCAAGCCGAATCACGTTCTCGTGCTTCGGTGCGAAAATCTTCCTGTTCATCTGAGACCAACTCTGTAATGATCCCACCGCCTGCAACATCATAATTATCTACAAGAACGAAACGCCCTGTGGTTTCAAAGCTAGCATAGAGATCGAAGGCCAATGGGGATTTGGTACGCAAGGTGATATCAGCCACTTCATTTCTTTGTACCGTTGATTGAGTCTGACGATCGTCAAGATTGTTCGCGTCGACGATGCGATGAATCGCAGCAATTTCGCAGAGTACTTCACGAGTGGCTAGCCGTAAAGTATAGGTTCGCTTCATTTCTAGTGGCTGATTCCCTAACCAAAATAGATTCGCACGAATTCGAGTAGAGACCAGCGGACGGGTTTCTTCATGGGTGGCGATGTGACCACGCTCGACAAAAATTTGTTCATCCAACGTGATGCCAACTGATTGACCGGCCGTGGCTTGCGTTGGCGGCGGATCAACATTAAACGCTTCGATGGATTGAACATTGGCCGACTTATTCGTTGGCGAGAAGACTAAACGATCACCGATCTTTAACTTTCCAGCCGTCAGACGGCCCACCAAGATGCGACGGGCATCAAATTTATACACGTCTTGAAGTGGGAACCGCAGAGCTTGCTCACTTTCAGCTGTCTCCAGGTGGAAATGCGCTAATGAGTCCAACACGGATGGCCCGGTGTACCATGGGGTCTCCGGGCTGATCTTCGTAATATTTATGCCTTGTTTTGCACTAGCTGGAATGATGTACTGCGGAACAACATTTAATTGAGTCAAAAATTCACGATATTCTTTTTCGATTGTTTGAAAGATATCCTCTCGATAATCCACCAAATCCATTTTATTCACCACCACGGTGACTTGCTTCACGCCTAACATCGAGAGCAACAAACCATGACGCTTGGATTGATCGCGCACTCCTTCCAGAGCATCAATGATCAGCAACGCCGCTTCAGCACGTGCGGCACCCGAGACCATATTTTTCAAGAATTCTTTATGCCCAGGTGCATCAATGATGATGTATTGTCGGTCACCCCACGTGAAGAATGTTCGGGCCGTATCAATGGTGATACCTTGTTGCTGTTCCTCTAAAAAAGCATCGAATAGAAATGCATATTCAAACTCTTTGCCTTGTTGCCGACAAATGGCTTGTATTTTTTCAATTTTACCTTCGGGTAATGTCCCAGTGTCTGCATACAAGCGGCCCAACAACGTAGATTTGCCATGATCCACATGCCCGACAATGACAATATTCATGCGTTCTTGAATAGTCGTATCAGTTGCCATCGCTACATATACCCGTCTTTGCGTAATTGCTCCATGCCTCGACCTTCGTCCTGTGCCCGCCCAGCTCGTTCAGCCACTTTACTGTTTCGTAATTCAATGATGACCTCATCCACATTCTTTGATGTCGATTGAATGGGAGACGTGCAGGGAGCACATCCTAAACTACGGTAACGACTGCCGGTTCCTTGATCCAAATATAAATGATCAAGAAAGGGAATATTTTCCAACTTAATGTATTCCCAAATATTGATTTCTGTCCAATCCAGCAGGGGGTGAATGCGAATATGCGTCCCTGGGGGAAAAGAGATTTTGTATTGGTCCCATAGTTCAGGCGGCTGATCACGGAAATCCCAATCGTTGTTCTTATCCCGAGGTGAAAAATAGCGTTCTTTGGCGCGAGTGGCATCTTCATCAGAACGGACGCCTAAAATCACTCCGGTGTACCCTTTTTCTTCTAGTAACTGTTTGAGGGCTTCAGTTTTCAACGCCGTGCAGCAAGTGATGCGCCCTTTTTCATGATTCATCCCCTCAGCCAGAGCTTTTTTGTTTTGTCCGACTACTAGGTTCAGGCGCCATTCTCGAGCCACGCGATCCCGGTATTCGATCATCTCTGGAATTTTGTAACTGGTATCCACATGCAATAAGGGAAACGGGACATGCCCAAAAAAGGCTTTACGCGCCAACCACAACAACACTGTGGAGTCTTTTCCCATGGACCACAGCATGCCCAGGTTATCGAAGTTTTTATAGGCTTCGCGAAGGATATAGATACTCTGATCTTCTAATTGACGAATATGTTTCATGCTGTCACAAATGGAAAAGAGCGTGAATCAGGATGTTGGGCTTTATGAGCCTGATACCTGACGAGGGTTTGATAAAATTGACCAGCCTTCCCAGATTCAAGTGCATCATTGGCCATCGGTGTGGCCTGGGCCAAAGATGACGCAAGACCCGCGGCATAGATCAATAACGCAGCATTGAAAATGACCCAGGCACGCTGATCACTTTGTTGACGATTTTCTAATAATTGAATAATCACCTGAGCTTCGTATTTCGGGCTCGCTGATGAGGCACCACTGGCTTCTTCATGGCTCGACTTGGCACTCATCGCTTGGAATGGGGCAAATCGAAGACCCGCATCTTCTGGGCGAAACGTGAGCGGCGAAATGTGCCCACTGCGCAGTTCCTGCGCTGATGATGGCCCTGAGATGGAGAGTTCGGGGAGCCCCTCCACTCCTTGAATGATCAGCGCTCGTGGAGTTCGCAACATATCCAACGCCTCAACCATTTTATTCAGATAGGGAGGATGCGCAATGCCAATGACTTGCGAAGGCAGCTGCGCAGGGTTGAGCAATCTGGCGATTTGATGTGCCAAATTTTGCACGCCTAATTCCTGCCGCAAATCTAGTAGCTTGGTTAACGGCGGGTGGTACCCTGCCAGATCCATATAGACCCATGCATGTTCAGAGGCCTGTTCGGTCGCTTCTAAGGCGGATTGCGCGATCGGAAGGTTGAGTTGTTGAAGGACTTGAGAGAGATCATAGCCAAGGGACGGGTTCTCAACCCCATGCAGAAACATCCCGGCACCCGCTGCGCTCGCGACAAGCGAAGCCGCAACCACAATATGAAGCGTATTATGTTTTTCACCATACAGAGGCAGATCCACCATATGAGTTGAATCAGGAAACTGAATCGGTGGCATATACCTGCGCGCGGCAGAGGTGAAGGCCGCTAACTCTCCGATAGATTCAGTTTTAATCCGCATGGCCATCAAGAACGCACCAACTTGGCTGTCAGTCGCGTCTCCCTCAATGATGGCGTTTAAGGAAAACTTGGCTTCTTCCCAGGTTAAATCCTTCGCACCCTTCAGTCCCTTACCAATTTTGGCAATTATTTGGTCCATGGAAAGTGTATTCATCAAAAGGTCATCACTTGGTCAGCGTCGAGGACGGCTTCTTTCCAAAATGCTTCGGCTGTCTGCACTTCGTCTAATTCTGGAATCAGATCTTCAGGCTTCACATCAAAATAGCGGAGAGAGTCTTGGCAGGCAGACAGCTTGACGTTTCCGCTCTCTTTGGCATTTCGGAGTAATTTCGACAAATCAGATTTACCTTCTTGTCGTAAGAGGTCTCGAACAGCTGCTTCACATCCTCGATAGTCAGCAGACATCGTCAATTCTTGTATTTTGATTTGGCTCATACGACCTGCCGCTTCGTCTCGGAAATACGCACTCACCTCGACACCGCTCTCTGCCGCTAACGCTATCCATTCGCACGCTTGAAGAAGATTATTATATCCTCCACGAGTAATAATCACGGCTATTTTCTTCACTCTTTTCCTCTAACTTCCATGCAGTCTGCATTGGTAAACGAAAGTGAGCATTAAAATGAGTGAGAAGCAAGAGAGGCAGAAACGGTCAATCCATTCTTTCTCATTCTGTGCCTTTCCCGTCTTCCTACGACCTTCTCCCGTTTCACTCCTTACTTTCGATGGAGTCCACATTCTGTTTTCGTTGAATTGCTCCATCGTCCAGAGCGGGGATCATCACCGGGCATGACAAGAGCCGTACAGTGGGTACAGCCAATACTCGGGAAATGCTGGTCATGCAGCTCATTGTAGGGCACATTCTCGGCACGAATATACCCCCAAACCTGCTCCGATGACCATGTGGCTAACGGATTGAATTTGACCAGGCCAAATTTGGCATCCCACTCGACAAGACCAGCATTCGCACGGGCAGGAGATTGATCCCGCCGAATCCCCGTGATCCACGCCGCATAATCGCTGAGAACACGAGTGAGAGGCTCAAGCTTCCGAAGCTGACAACATTGATCAGGGTTGCGCCGCCACAAGGCTTCGCCATGCTTCGTGGCCTGTTCTGTTGGACTCAGCCTTGATTTCATTTGAATGATCTGTTCGTTATGCAACTGATAGTGCTTGATGATTCGATCACGAACGGCATGTGTCTCTGGAAACAAAAAATCGGTGTCGAGATAAAAGAGAACACTACGAGGATTAATTCGCAACATCATATCGAGGAGCACAACATCTTCGGCTCCAAAACTACAGGCTAAAATAATGTTCGACCCATATTGTTGCAATGCAGCTTCAAGGATCTTTGATGGATCTTGACCTTCAAGAGATTGGTTCAATGCGGCCAATTCATCCGGCGAAGGTGGAGTATTGACGGAAGTCGACATCGGTCTATGTTTATCCTTCAACTTTTTCTACGAGGACTTTGAAATGTTGTTCATCCGTATCCATAGGTTTCTGCTCAAGCACTTTATGCCCATCGTTTCGAAGACTCATAGGAACGTTGCGAATGGGGTCGCCGGCATCAAGCCAAACTTCGAGTTGTTCGCCTTCATCCATCATTTCTAATTTTAGCTTTGTTTTAACATAATTCATGGGACAGGCCACGCCGCGTAAGTCATACACCTCAGCATCTCCAGCCGTCACCTGTCCTGGTTCAGACTGAGAAGGCGTCACACTTGCTGGTGAAGTTCCATCTGCGCCCACTTCCGCCGGGGTCAGCTTAAGGTCCTGCCCAATCCGCTCCGTAACCCCTCGACACACATCGACAAAACCTTTCGCAAAAGTCAGTTTACTTTGCGTGAAATTTGTCGAGGCATCCTTGGTCCCAAGATCTCCAAATTTTTCGGCAACATTATGATATTCAGCCGGCAAGAGTCCTTTAGTGCGGATCATGTCATCAAATTCCAATAACGTATCCGCGTCCGTGTTGGGATCTATGCCCTCGGTCACAAGAATGGCTTTTGCGCCGGCCACCACGGCCCGATACGCCTTATTAATGGCCATCGCATATTGGTGTTTATCGACCAGCAACCTTGCTTGATATAATTCTTGCTCAGCTTCCAAGATTCGATTGTCGATCATCTCTAACGCGCCACCGGCACATTCACCAGGGCCTAAATCCTCCACCGAAAATTCCTCATCTCCTTCCCAATCGAAATAAAATTCCTTGTCATCTTTAAACGAAGGGAGGATGGTATACGGAATCAATTCATCTTTGAGTTGAGCCTTACCCGTGCGATGAATAAATCCAGTGAGCAACTCTCCATCTGTTCGAGTTCGCCGATAGAGGTCTAACAGATGCTGGACGGCAGCCGGTACATTTTTTGCCGGCACCTTCACAATCAGTTGAGCAATCTTTGGCGTCCCATTGACCTGACCACCCAAATGCAGTTCATACACCGGCGCGATATGTTCCCCTATGCGCTTCCCCACGCCATGGAGGCCAATTGTCGCAATATGATGTTGCGCACAAGAATTGTGGCATCCACTGATTTTGACATCAACACCCTTGAGGTCATCTGCTGTCTTACCGGCTGGGAATACTTCAGCTAACGCGCGGGCCAACCCCTTTGAAGAAGTGATGCCCAATCCACATGTATCGGTTCCTGGGCAAGCCACAATGTCTTCGACTCCTTCCGCACCAGGATCGCCTAAACCATGAGCGAGGAGTTCTTCATAAAAGGCAGAGAGCTGGTTGTCTGGAATCCACCGCACCATCATATTTTGGTTAATCGTCGTTCGAATATTTCCATTCGCATAGCGTTCAGCCAACTCAGCTAACACAAACATTTGTTCTGTGGTGAGGTCACCAGAACGGAGGCGAACAGCCGCGGCTTTAAATCCAGGCTGACGTTGTGAAATGACATTCGTCGCACACCAGGCTTGATAGGCATCAGATGAAGTTGTGGATCCATTCTGTGACGAACCATTTGACGCGACATGACCGTTGCTGTGAGCCGATGCACCATTGCCGTTTTTGGTTGGCATGATCAACGGGGGATCGTCGGGGTACACACCAGGGATCATCCCGAGCTTTGTGGCCCCAGATTGAAGCATGCTGTCATAAGCTTCTTTCCATCGTTTCGAAAATTCGTCAAAACCTAATTTGTCGAGAACAAATTTCATACGGGCTTTGCTTCGATTTTTTCGGTTACCCAAATTATCAAACACTTTCAGCATGGCTTCAATCGACGGAATGAGTTCTTCCACCGGGACAAATTCCCGCAAGGTTTTTGCTAAACGCGGCGTGGACCCCAACCCACCACCAACAACCATTTTGAAGCCCATAACGCCTTCGGCATTACGAGTGGCCAAAAGTCCAACATCGTGGATGGGTGTTAATGCACAATCCTGTTTGCAGCCAGAAAAGGCAATTTTAAATTTCCGTGGAAGACTTTGATTGAGCGGATTTCGCAGCATATGATCTGCCACAGCCTTGGAATAGGGCGTGACATCAAAGACTTCTCCCGGACAGACTCCGGCTAGTGCACAGGCGGTGACATTTCGGACGGTATTGGCGCAGGCCTCTCGTGTGGTCAAATTCACTTCTGCCAATTTCCGCATAACGGTGCTAACCTGAGGAAGCGGCACGAAGTGCAATTGAACATCTTGTCGAGTCGTCACGTGCCCGACGCCCGTGGCATAGGTATCCGTAACCTCAGCAATTTGCCGCAATTGATTGGCATTCATACCGCCAAACGGCACTCTGATGCGAATCATCTGAACATCAGGTTGTCGTTGTCCATAAATCCCGTATTGCAAACGAAAGGGTTTAAATATATCCATAGGAGTATCGCCGGATTGGACTCGAGCGACCTCATCTTCGAACGTTTCAATTTCCTCGATAATCTCTTGAGGAATCGGGATCGTCTGGATGGGCGGTCTCGTGGTGGCGGGTGAAGTGCTCATAGTCTTTCTCCAAATGGCGGATTAAAGTCAGTCGTGTCTATGCTCATGTGCCTTTATTCTCAATTAGCGGAACTAAATATGATACATCAAGCTGCGCTGGGATTCGAGCTTTTGATGTTGCTCAACTAAAGATTGG
>JAJDBQ010000038.1 GCA_029261255.1 Nitrospirales bacterium | reverse complement strand
AATGGTTAATTGCATCATGGGAACTTCAGGGCCAAGCGTATTTTCCAGCAAGGCGGCTCCAGCAACTAACACAGAAGCTATCCCGCCAAATCCGTTGAAGACTGCCACTAATTCAGGCATGGAAGTCATTTCAATCTTAATCGCTAAGGCAGCGCCGATAGCTCCACCAATGATCAACCCCAAAATGATCCATTCATAACTAATTATTCGTTGATTGGTTAGCGTCAGAACGACAGCCAACAACATACCCATGGCCCCCAAAAAATTTCCGCGCACGGCTGTACGAGGATGCGTCAGACCCTTAAGCCCAACAATAAACAGCACAGAGGCAACTAAATATCCGATATTGATAAGTGCAGACATTCCGTTCAATATTCCTTTTAGGATTTCTTTTTAAACATGGCCAACATTCTATTCGTCACCATAAACCCACCAACGCAATTAATGGTGGCAAAAATCACGGCCAACACCCCTAAAGTCGTCGTCACCATTGTATCCTGGGATCCCGCCGATAAAAGAGCTCCTACTACCGTAATACCGGAAATTGCATTAGACCCTGACATCAAAGGTGTATGAAGTGTTGGCGGAATTTTTGTGATTATCTCAAAACCCACAAAAATGGCCAGAACAAATATTGTTAGGCCTACGATGAACATTTCCATAGCAGATAGGTGTCCTTATACTGAGAGTGCCGGTAACCCCAAAGCTTCGCGAAGACGTGGCAGTACGACTTCACCATTCTGAGTCATCATGGTTTCTTTCGTGATTTCATCATTCATATCTAATGTCAGTTCACCTTTTTTTACAAGGTGTAACAAAAAAGTCGCCACATTTTTCGCAAACATTTGACTAGCATGATAGGGAACAGTTGCCGGCAAATTTTCTGGGCCCTGAATCGTCACACCATTTGCCACAATGGTCTCTCCTGGCTTGGTGAGCTCACAGTTTCCACCTCGTTCTGCGGCTAAGTCGACAATGACTGAACCCGGAGCCATTCCTGCCACCATTTCAGCCGTAATAAGAATTGGGGCCTTTTTCCCTGGTACTGCTGCAGTGGAAATCACGACATCGCTATCCGCAATCACTTTGCCTAGCAGTTCTCGCTGCTTTTTATAAAACTCTTCACCCTGGGCTTTGGCATACCCACCTTTATCTTCCGCATCACCGGTCTCTAATGGCAGCTCAACAAATTTAGCACCTAAACTCAAAATCTGTTCTTTCACAGCAGGACGAATATCATAAGCTTGAACAGACGCCCCCAATCGACGAGCTACGGAAATCGCTTGGAGGCCTGCAACACCAGCCCCAATGATCAACACCCGTGCAGGTGTGACCGTCCCAGCCGCCGTCATCAACATTGGAAACATTTTTGGTAACGTATAGGCTGCCATCAGAACGGCTTTATACCCCGCAACCGTTCCCATAGAAGAAAGAATATCCATACTCTGTGCACGCGTAATTCGAGGCATGAGCTCTAAAGCGAACGCAGTGACACCTATAGCGGCTAATTCTTGAACAGATTGCGGATTGCTCAGCGCCTCAGCCATTCCAATAAGATGTTGGCCTTTTCGGAATCTCCCCAAATCCGCTTTTCCCTCAGTGGGATTCGCTCCCAATAGTCGGACTTGGAGGACAAAATCTGACACTTCAAATACTTGCTCTCGAGAGTCGGCGATTGTTCCGCCTTTTTCAACATAGTCGGAATCAAGGTATCCCGATTGTTCACCTGCATGAGATTCAATAACGACTTCCATGCCACCTTTTATGAGAGAAGGCAGAACACCAGGCACTAAGCTCACGCGCTGTTCACCAGGGAAACTTTCTTTAACAACACCAATCTTCATAAAGTCATATCTCGAAAAATTTTAATAGATAGTAGTTTTCAACACGTTCACTGCTTCAGACAAAGTCCTGATTGATATCATAGGCTTTAAAAAACAATCAATGTGCCTTTATATCTATTGTGATGGGGGCGAAAGGCCCAGGATGAGGTGTAAATTATCGAAAAATCAGTAACTTACGTATCTTGCGAATACAAGGTCTTGGCTATTTGCTCAGCCAGAAATACCATGCCACGACTCTGTGTATAGTATCCATGCCCAAATAAATGTTGCCTCGGATCTTCTTCTGTCGCTTGAACGCCATATTCCACTAATAGACTTTGCCCATCTTTTGGACATCGTGTCGTACGCCTCGTGCATTCCAGCCATCGCTCAAATCCATCATAGGGCTCAAGTATATCGTGAAGGTCCACATTGGCCTGCTCCATTTCTGGAGAATCTGGCAGGACATCGGTTCCCGCCACCGCTAATTGCTGCACATAATCGCCACCGGTCTGATAAGGCATTTCCCAAGCCGTTTGCGGCAATTCCATCTTGGACAACCATCGCTTTCCATCAGAGCGAATCATGCGATGATTGACGACATGCAGCAGCCGCCCACATCCGTCGGGGTCCCATCCATAACGGACCGGTGTCCCTAGCGTCACCATATCGACCAAGCCCCCCCCCATTAACGATTGCTCGGTCAAAGCCTTATACAGAACTTCCAATTGCTCAACAGACCGACCCTCAACCGGGCTAGCTTCCCAATATTTGGCTAAAATCTCAAAAATTCTTGGACGTCCCTCTGATTCACCTGCAGTCATAAGATTCGAGACAAGCGCCAACACCTGCCCAGCATGGCCGTGAGCAACCAATAAAATACGATCGTCCTTCGATAAGGATCGCTCCGCACACCATTGCTGGATAAACTCTATAAAGGCAATCGCAGCCTCCATTCGCCCAACATGATGATGAATCGAGGACCACACATACCGAATACAGGGAACAGCCGCCTCCCCTTCACCACAAAGTCCTTCTTCGAATTTCTTTACATAGGCGGTCGTAAAATTCCCGACTTCTTGAGCAAGTGTATCCAATGCCTCGTGAGTCGATGAGTCATTAGAAAGTGGTGGATGAATGGGGTCCTTCTTCTTACCAATGCCATTGCTTGCGGGCCTCAGCAAAGCCAATAATGATTCCAAGCCAGAAATTCCACGTGAATAGCCACGCTTTAATCCCCCCACTTCATCTAGCCGAGCCGAGCCAAAAAGATCACTAAACGGATGTCCATTCAGAAACACCACACCCTTGACGTTGGCTCTGGATAGTTGCACCCCAACTTGAGCCATCGCTTGTTTCCAGGCTACTGAGTCGGTTAAAGGCCCAGGCTCAAATGTAGGATAAGAGACCCGGTCCCCAGGATTGGAACGGGAATAAGGGGCATGCTGAAAATTATTATTTTGAGGCATTAGTCAAATCTCAGTGGTGAAGAGCTACCTTCATAGTCCATACCGTCTTCCAAGAGCAAGGGCCACATGAATTTTTCTGTCCGAACCTGTTGAATATTCTCGCCCCTTGGCCCATAGCCCATACATACTGACCGAGGAGAACTTCCAACAATGTCCAAGAGTTGATTGTCCATGCCAAGTTTCGGCCCGGCAGCCGAGTTTCTCTTTTTCGGGAAATTGCACCAAAACCACTAACGCCCAATTCGACCTCATGAGATGGGACGGACCTGGAAAACAGGAGGGCAATCCAACTCGCTCCTCTCAAACAAGGCCCACCAAAGAAAAAGAAGGTCCGTCTCCGTGGTCGAACTGCAGACGTCGGAAATTGGAGAAGGGATCTAAAAAAATCGCCACGGATCGCTTGGATCTGATGCGTTGATTCTTGCACGCATTCGAAGAGGATTGAAAAAGGTTATGACTTCTTGGCTCTCCGATAGTTCCAGCCCAGCAACCCCACCAATCCGCTGCCCATGAGCAGCAGCGGCGAAGGTACAGGAACGAAATTCATGGACGTTAGCCCTAGTCGATTTCCATTAAGGCCACGAGTTGCTTGAATAAGAAAAGGGTCAACACCTATGAGTACTCCGTGAATTCACCCACCTGCGCCGAGGTTAAAATCAAGAAATCCAGACTGCCCCCACCAACTCCATCGTCATATCCACCCCTGAACCGGTTTCCAAAATCCAACGAGTACTATTGGCGAAATAAAAAGTTCCATTACCACTGAATACCCCAGCGATGGTCAAGGAAAAGCCTAAAACCGCTACGGTTGGATTATTGGAAATCTGGCCATGGTTGGGGCGCAGATCATCAATGTAACCAATGAACCCCGTGCCAGTCGCACACGCCCCCCTCCATGCGTTAAATTGAAGCTGATTTGGGCCACCTCTATCGCTGGAGAAACGACCAATCCAAGCAGGAACAAGGCACACAGGCGAAGCTGGTGATGAGAGTTTTCATAACGAAGATCTCCTAAATCAGTATGGTGGCTGCGGATGGAAGTCAGACCAGAAAGCTCCCCAGCCTACACAGTAAAACCCGACTATCCCCAACACCTGAAAATTTTACAACAATACGGCGCAGGAGCTGCCCCTTACATCAATCCGCAGACCCATTTATGTGCGGGCATAGGCCGTCGCTCAAGAAAAACCAGAAGGATCCCCCATACAATGTCGGGGATAGGGTCCTCCGGCCACAAAACGTAGAATCGCCAATATTTCTTGGGCCACATCTCTATTCGCTTGGGCACCCAACTCTATCCATTGAGTTGACCGCCTGAAAATCTGCATGATAAGTTCAAAGGCCTTGAATGCGTGCAAATGAAAAGGCTTCGATTAGGAGAAAGTTTTAGGGCATTTGGCTGTATTTCATAATTTATTCAATCCATTTTTTCATGTCGATTTTTCACATGGAGCATCGCAGAAATCATGAGTACTTATTGGCTAAAGTATCAGCGTCAGGTCACAGACAGCATCTACAGAGGTGTGTTCGTAGGTGTAAGCCTCATGTGCCTCATTTCTTTGGGACTTGCCCATCCTTCTAAGGCATCAGCTGCACAAGCTGAACATATCGTTCTTGTTGTTCTTGAAGGAATTAAATCGTCCACTATTCAAAGCGGTGCCACCCCGCATCTTGCTAAATTGGCTCAAGACGGGGTCGTTTCCTGGGCCGCACAGTCCATTACACCGCCCCTCACCGTATCAGCAATGGCATCATTGTTCACGGGCCTCCCGGTAGAGAAACATCGCATCGATGCTGACTGGGAAAATTATGATTTTGCCAGATCCTTCATGCGTTCTCCGACGGTTTTTGATTATATGGATTTGGCCGGTGGAGCTGATACGGGTGTGTTCCTCATGGACGAACGTCTTTATCAATTGGTTCGTCCAGAGATTTATGTTGATTCTCAAGTGTGTGGCTACACGAAACCGCAATGCACCCCAGAAACAGTATCCGTCTATATTAAAGATTTCCTTAAAAAAGTAACCAGTGAAGGTGGATATGGCTTCCGGTTGTTTGGCGTCCCCAACCTTCTGGTAGTGCATTTCCCAACTGCCGCTCGGATTGGACAGAAGTACGGGTGGGATTCACCAAAGTATTCCCAAGCTGTAACATCTGTTGATAACGCCGTTGACCAAATTAAGAAAAATTACCAAGACATTGGCGTATTAGACCGCACAATGTTCATTGTCACTGGATTACATAGTGGTCCCGTTAATCCTCTCGCGAAAAAGGTGAAGAAGGGTGAAACGGTTGAATTAGACGCGACCGTCCCCTGGATTGCCTCGGGAACAAATATTAAGAGCCAGCAGGCGATCTCCCAGCCAGTCACCTTATTAGATACCGGCGCCACGATCATGTATGCCTTAGGCTTGGAAACGCATACGGAGTGGGAGAGTCAGGCCATGAAAGAGATTTTCCAAACAACCCCAACACGACGAACAACTGAAAATGAACTCGAAAAAATTTACCAATAAGAAACCAATGCCACAAACAAACATTCATAAAAAATCATGGATTCGGAGTCTGTCTATATTGCTGGCATGTCTCCCTCTTATGCCTGCCTCACTAGCAGCAGCTGCAGAGCCCACAAACCCTTTGCTACGTGAATATTCCATTACTGTAGACCCCAGCGCACTCAACCCGCCAACCTGGTGGCATGTGCCAGGCATTACCCCCTTAATCTGGACAAAAGATCCTATTAACATGGATGCCTACAAGACCACTGACGTCAAAGAAATACGACTCAAGCCTGGAGAATACCGGTTTGGGACATTCACCTTTGAT
>JAJDBQ010000037.1 GCA_029261255.1 Nitrospirales bacterium | reverse complement strand
GCCGCGCGTTGGTCTCTTGAGTATTGGGGAAGAAGATACCAAGGGAAATGAGGCGACCAAAGAGGCTTTTAAGCTGCTGAAAGAAAGTCGCATTCATTTTATTGGCAATATTGAAGGGCGAGACGTGTATAGCGGTAATGCTGATGTGATCGTGACCGATGGCTTTATCGGCAATGTGGCATTGAAAATATCCGAAGGGTTGGCGGATGCCATAAAAAAAATGTTGATGGAGGAAATTGCGCAGTCTGCTCTGGGACGGTTTTCCTATCTTTTTGTGGCAGGTCCTTTGCTTCGCTTGCGCCGAAAAACAGATTATGCCGAATTTGGTGGGGCGCCTCTCTTGGGTGTGGAGGGTATCAGCATGATTTGCCATGGTCGTTCTTCATCAAAAGCCATTAAAAATGCCATTTTGCAGGGTTATTCGTTGGCACAAGGAGGGCTGATTGAGGCGATTCGAGGCGATATTGCGGAAGGCGTGATCCCTTTGACTACAGAACCGAAAGCAGTCTCTTAAGCATACATGAATAGTGCCATTCTTGGGACAGGGAGTTACGTACCGACTCGGGTGCTAACCAACGCCGATTTAGAGCGTATGGTTGATACCTCAGATACTTGGATCGTGGAACGGACAGGCATCCGAGAGCGTCGTTTAGTTGCGCCGGGACAAGCCTGTTCCGACTTGGCCTTACAGGCTGCTCAGCGTGCGCTGTTAGCAGCCAATGTGAAGGCATGTGATATTGATCTGATTCTTTTGGCAACATGTACCGGAGATGCTCCGCTTCCCTCAACCGCCTGTTTGCTTCAGCATCAACTGGGCGCAACACGGGCTGCGGCTTGTGATATTTCAGCAGCCTGTTGTGGATTTGTGTATGCCCTCTCTATAGCAGATGCCTATATCAAAACCGGGATGCGACATGTGTTAGTGGTGGCCTCAGAAGTCATGTCAGCCATTACCGATTGGACGGATCGTAATACCTGTGTGTTATTTGGTGATGGTGCGGGGGCTGTGGTTCTTGGGCAAGGCTCGCAGCATTCGGGAATTCTTTCGACCCATTTACATGCCAATGGGCGATTGCCTGAAATGATTCATGTTCCAGGAGGTGGCTCTAGAGAGCCAGCCTCGAAAGAAGTCTTGGACAATAAACGGTGTTTTATTAAAATGAAAGGCAATGAAACCTTTAAAATTGCCGTTAAATCTATGGAAGAGGCCGCTCATGAAGCAGCAGACGCCAATGGTGTCGCCATGGCGGATATTGATGTCTTTATCCCCCATCAGGCCAATATGAGAATCTTGAAGGCAGTTAGTCAGCGCTTAGGGTTGGGTCAGGAAAAATTAATGATTAATTTAGACAAATTTGGTAATACTTCTGCCGCATCTATTCCATTGGCCTTAGATGAAGCCGTTCTCAGTCAGAAAGTTCAAAAAGGGCAATTGGTTCTGTTGGCAGCCTTTGGGGCTGGACTCACTTGGGCATCGGCATTGGTGCGTTGGTAGGACGATCATCTGACAATCGAAATTCAAGAAGAAGGGAACATTATGTCTGACACGAATTGGGGTGACGGGAACTGGGCCTTAATTCTTGGGGCTTCAAGTGGATTTGGCGAAGCTGCGGCCTTAGAACTTGCTAGTTTGGGACTGAATATCATTGGCGTGCATTTAGATCGAAGATCCACCCTCCCTAATGCGGAACGTATTGCGACGCAAATTCGCGCGTTGGGTCGTGAGGCATTATTTTTTAATGCCAACGCGGCTGACCCAGAAAAGCGAGCCGAGATTTTGCAAGCCGTGAGGCAGCGAGGTGAAGAATCTGGAAAGCCCGTCAATGTACGAGTATTGTTGCATTCATTAGCCTTTGGAACGTTAAAACCGTATATTGCAGAATCTACCGCCGAAGGTATTAATAAGGCTCAAATGGACATGACCATTGATGTGATGGCCAATTCCCTCGTGTATTGGACGCAGGATTTAGTGAGGGGCAAATTCTTGGGCTCAGGAGGTCGTATTTTTTCCATGACAAGTGCGGGAGGGGCTCGTGTTTGGAAATCGTATGGAGCTGTTTCAGCTGCGAAGTCGGCTCTTGAATCTCACACGAGGCAACTAGCCTTGGAGTTAGCTCCTTTAGGGATTACCGTCAATTCTCTGATGGCTGGCGTTACCGATACTCCAGCGTTGAGAAAGATTCCTGGGTCTGATGAAATGATTGCCATGGCCCAACGGAAAAATCCATCAAACCGTTTGACAACCACGCAGGATGTGGCGGAGGCCTTAGGGCTCTTGAGTCATCCAAAAGCGCATTGGATCACGGGGAATGTGATATGCGTTGATGGAGGAGAGTTTATTGTTGATTAATTACCAACATGACATTGATGTTTTTCGTGAAATATATTTCTGTCATGCATCAATTGTACGAGTGAACTGATCGCGTGAAATTGACCATTGGTTTTTTATTTCCAGGACAGGGTTCGCAATCCGTTGGGATGGGGAAGGCCCTATATGACACTAATCCCAAAATTTCTGCCCTGTATCAAGACGCAGAAAAAGTCTTAGGGTATGATATTGGTGCGTTGTGTTTTGATGGTCCAGTCGAGCAATTGAATCAAACTGAATTCACGCAACCAGCCTTACTGGTCACGAGCCTCGCGGTATTTCAAATTGTAAAAGATGGCCCCCTTATCCCGGCAGCTGTAGCTGGGCATAGTTTGGGTGAATATACAGCTCTTGTCGCGGCCGGAGCTATCAGCTTTCGTGAGGCGGTGAGTCTGGTGCAAAAGCGTGGGCAATATATGTCAGAGGCGGTGAGTCCTGGGAGTGGGTTGGTAGCTGCGGTATTGGGCCTTTCCGAGGAAGAGGTTTCTGCGGTCTGCCAAGAAGCGGAAGCCTTGGGTGTTGTCGCTCCTGCTAATTTGAATTCCCCTGGGCAAACAGTCATTGCTGGAGAGAAAGGTGCGGTAGAACGAGCCCTAGAATTAGCAAAGGCCCGAGGGGCAAAGCGTGTGAAAGCTTTGCCGGTGAGTGTCCCGGTCCATACTCCTCTCATGCAAAGTGCTGCAGATCGACTCAAGAAAGATATTGATGCTTTGGACTGGTCTGATTTACAGGTTCCGTTGATCAACAATGTGGACGCCAAAGCCTTACTGACAACCACTGAAGTACGTGAATCATTGGTTCGGCAGTTGCCGTCTTCTGTTCGTTGGCAGGAAACGATTCAGACGATGTCGGCAATGGGGATTACCAATTTTATTGAAATTGGTCCTGGCAAGGTGTTGACAGGATTGGTCAAACGCATAGTGCCTGAGGCAGCGACGTGGAATGTTTTTGACCAAGAATCGTATGACCATGTTCTCGCCCATGTGGCATAATACTATGGTTATCCATATTTTATTGAGAGGGTTGCGATGTCATTGACAGGAAAAATTGCTGTAGTGACAGGGAGTGCTCAAGGCATTGGGCAAG
>JAJDBQ010000036.1 GCA_029261255.1 Nitrospirales bacterium | reverse complement strand
ATTGGTAAGGGAGCCGGCATTCATTGGGACGATCTCGATGAGGATATCAGTATTGAAGGCTTACTGAATGGGCACCCATCTGGCGAAAGTCAAACCTCGTTCAGAAAATGGTTGGCGTCCAGGACCAAGGCTCAATAAGTTGGCAATGCCGTCGAAAGTCGTCGCGCGGGTGGAAGCCCTGGAAGATGACAGCAAAGGCGCGGTGAAACGCGTGACCATTTTCATGCCAGACTATCGTCTCCGGATCGGCCACGATCGAGCGCTCTTTGAAGTCGAGGGGACTCGGATTATTGTCTATCTGATTCAACAGCGAAAGGATGTGTATCGATGACCCTGCACCCACACATTCTTGAGAAAGAAGGAAAGAAGGAATTCGTCGTCCTTCCCTATGAAGAGTTTATCCAACTGCAAAAGCAGATCGAGCACTATGAAGAATTAAAGGAGCTTCGTCAGGCAAAGGCTACCGACCACGACGCCCCAACCGTCGCACTGGCGGCGGTCAAGAAAGAACTCGAAGGGGCATAGCCCCCGGGTTACCGGCACACCAATGCCTCACACGTTTCACGGCTCTCCACATTTCTAGAATGACCAACATGATCGAAACAACCACCCTCGCCTCCCCGAAAGAGTTAACACAATGGTGGGCCGAGCTTGCCCAAGACGAACACTCCCCAGATTATGACGAATTGACCGAATATGGAGAACTGGTCTGGCATCCACAAGCGAGAATCAATCATCAACGCCTCTGCACACAAATTGCCATTCAACTCCAGACTCAATTAGGAGGCCAAGCCGTCCACGCGGCTGCAGTCCTCACCCCCGCCACAGGGGTTCGAGTGCCCGATGTCGTGTGGATGCCTGAAGAGAAGTGGGAGGTGTTACTGGCCGGAAATGATCTCATCCAAGCACCAGCCCTGGTCGCCGAAGTGCTTGCGCCGAATGATCGGGCGACCGCCATCAATCATAAGATCCGCGGCTATCTGCACTCTGGAGTCAAAGAAATGATTCTCGTGGGCCTCACCGGCACGATCGAGTATGTCCGCCAGGATGGCGTGCATCCCACGTCCATCTTTCCTCTTCAACTGAAACTCCCAGCTCACCTCTTTGCCTAACGCCACGCTTGCAATGTACCGGGGTTCGTATTGTTAGATCCTATAGGGGCGGGTGGAATACCCCTTCATTGCGAATGGGTAGATCATCTTTTATGCTAAACAAAGTTCTGGACTCTATGAGGCCTCTTTTATGACGACCACACCCACTACGATCAAATTGACCTATGAGGATTATGTGTGCTTTCCCGAAGACGGCAAGCGGCATGAACTCATCGATGGAGAGCATCACGTGACCCCAGCGCCGTTGACCAAACACCAACGTATTTCCATGAATCTCGGGTCGGCCCTCCACGATCACTGCCAACAAACCAAAGCCG
Source organism: Nitrospirales bacterium (assembly GCA_029261255.1). GTDB lineage: Bacteria > Nitrospirota > Nitrospiria > Nitrospirales > UBA8639 > Nitrospira_E. The sequence continues at coordinate 3,256 of JAJDBQ010000036.1, read as the reverse complement.
GGCGACTCTTTGCCGCCCCCACCGATGTGTGCTTCACCAATACGGACGTGGTGCAACCCGATCTCTTGTTGATCGGGAATGACCGAGACCACCTGATCACGCGTGAAAATATTCAAGGGGCTCCTGATTTGATTGTCGAGATTCTCTCGGATTCCGCACGACGGCGTGACGAGCGCCTCAAGCGAACCCTCTATGAACAACATGGGGTCAAAGAATTTTGGATCGTGGATTCGGAACTTGACAGTATGAAATGCTATCGCCTCCAGGATGGCCACTACACCACACCCCACGAACTATTACTTGAACAGCCCGAGGCCATGCTGAACACCCCGCTCCTTCCAGGATTTTCGTTCCCCCTTGCCGCTCTGTTTGCGTAAGGTTCCCGATGGCTCGTAAATAGGGTCTAACCCAACTCTGATTTCTCCCACGAAATCAGATATAGGGTTAAGTTGCCTGCTCAAAGACTATTGGGTCTATTCACGTAAACAGGCGAAAAGTCCCACGGAATGTTTGAACCCTCATCAGATCAATGACTTAAGAAACCATCTGAGAAAGCTTCGACCTCTTCTCCTTGAACTACGTTGCTGGGAAAATACCCACAGAATCTTCCAGCCATTGACTGAGAAATCATACTCGCCTAATAAGTTAATATGCCGCCAGGGAATGGGGGATCCATGCCAAACTGACATAATGTGACTAAAAGGCTTGCTCTGTTGTCTAAATAGGTAGAAGGGTCCATGTGCACAACAGGAATCTCTATCGATCGATCACATGGGCAATGAAACCCTGATGCAAGGAGGTAAAAGCCATGAACGTCAATAGATCCGGCAAAGACAACAATGGTCGGAACACGCCGGCCGTTTCACGAGAGGCAAAGAAAGAGGAACTGAACGGTCGTCCAAAGAAACCTGTTCGTTATAAGCCTTAATAAAATGTTACTCCCACTGAACCCAGTGGTCGCTTCAAAACAATCCTGATTGTTTCTTTTACAGGGTTTCAAAAAATTCTGTTTTATTATAAGGAGGTTTACAAAAATGAAAGATAACGGACCACACGAAACAAATCGTATCACGTTAAGCTTTATTGCCCTGTTATCTGCAACCACCCTTGGATTTGTCTGTGGAATGTTACTCGCTCCACAGTCAGGCACAAGGACGCGCCGCCAACTTCACACTATGGCCTTAGACGCAAGAGAACGGGTGGATGAGTGGACCGAGGATGCAAAAGAAAAGGTGGATCAAGTTGTTAAAGAAGGGAAAAAGGTTGTGGGAGCATAAGATGAGACACCAACATCTAAAAAGCGGGCATGTATAAACCAGGGCACTCTCATGCTTTCCCGGTGCGTCTCACAGCGATGCCCAAGAGAAATTGATAGACCTTTTATTTATGATTGTTAAGCTTTCCCCCACCTACTGGTGGTGGGGGAAGCTTCCCCCAAAAAGGGTTCCCCATAGAAGCCCTATAGCCCTTTTCCTGAAAACTTGTCATGGAACGCTCTGCCATGTTCAACCCCGTCATTGGGTTAAGCTATGGAATCTATGGGTTCTCATGAGAAGTTTCCCTATTCCATTAATTCGTCTGGTCTTTGCAAGCCCTTATCATGGATGATTTTCAAAAACTCGCCCAAGGGGAACATGCTCATCCTTTGTCGGTACTGGGCCCCCATTACCGCAATCGAGCTGATGATCGCGTTCTCATGGTGCGCGCTTTTTGGCCAAAGGCCAAAAATATCCACATTGTTCCCATGAATGGGCAGCTCACGCCTCGCATCATGAATCCTATTCATCCGGCAGGAATGTTTGAAGGCGAAGTTCCACTAGATACTTCTGATTCGGGGTATCAAATTCGGGTGACTGATTCTCAAGACAATGTGTTGACCAGGCATGACCCCTACGCTTTTCCTCCTCAGCTTTCAGATTTTGATCTACATTTGTTTAAGGAAGGAACGGATTACCGAGCGTATGAAAAATTCGGGGCTCATGTTCGTACGGTAAATGGTATCAACGGTGTCCATTTTGTGGTGTGGGCTCCCAATGCCATTCGAGTCAGCGTGGTGGGGGATTTTAACGATTGGGATGGACGTGTTTTTCCGATGGAATCTCGCGAAGACCAAGGCCTGTGGGAGTTATTCATCCCTGATATTCCTGAGGGGACGCCCTATAAATATGAAATTCGATCAAAACAGAAACCGGCCCCCTTTTTGAAAGCGGACCCGTATGCGTTTGCAGCAGAACTTCGTCCTAAGACCGCCTCAATCGTCAAAAATCTTTCTGGATACACCTGGCAAGATCATACTTGGGTCGAGAGCCGGGCTATCGGAGACCCCTTAACCAAACCCCTGGCGATCTATGAGGTCCATCTTGGATCGTGGAAACGAGTGTCGGAAGATGGGCAACGGTGGTTAACCTATTCAGAGTTAGCCCACGACCTTGTCCCCTATGCGAAAGAGATGGGGTTTACGCATATTGAGTTGTTACCCATTACGGAGCATCCCTTTGACGGTTCCTGGGGATATCAAACGACAGGGTATTTCGCGCCAACCAGCCGGTTCGGTTCTCCGGAAGATTTTATGGGTTTTGTCGATAGCTGTCATCAAGCCGGAGTAGGGGTGATCTTAGATTGGGTCCCTGCCCATTTCCCTGATGATCCTCATGGCCTGGCCTGGTTTGATGGTACGCATTTGTATGATCACATGGATCCTAAAAAAGGATACCATCCTGAGTGGCATAGCCGCATTTTTAATTATGCCCGGACGGAAGTCCGGAATTTCTTAATCAATAGTGCCCTTTTCTGGGTAGATAAATACCACATCGATGGTTTGCGAGTGGATGCGGTCACGACCATGCTGTACTTGGATTTCTGCCGAAAGCCTGGGGAGTGGGTGCCCAATACACATGGAGGCCATGAAAACCTGGAGGCTATGGACTTACTGCGAGAATTGAATGTGAAAGTGCACCAGGACTATCCGGGAGTCATCATGATTGCGGAGGAATCAACAGCTTGGCCGGGAGTGTCTCGCCCCACCTATGTGGGCGGTCTCGGCTTTACGTTTAAATGGAATATGGGATGGATGCATGATACCTTAGATTTTTTTCAAACCCCTACGGTCTCTCGTAAGAATCACCAGGACAAGACGATCTTTGGCCTCACGTACGCCTTCTCTGAAAATTTTGTGCTAGCCCTTTCTCACGACGAGGTGGTACATGGCAAAAAATCCTTACTAGAAAAAATGCCCGGTGATGATTGGCAGCGTTTT
>JAJDBQ010000035.1 GCA_029261255.1 Nitrospirales bacterium | reverse complement strand
GAGGGCATTCGATTTGGGTTGGCCGCCATTAAAAATGTCGGAGAAAGCGCCGTAGACATTGCGCTGGAAAACCGGGAGCAGGATGGCCCATTTGAATCGTTTGTGGACGTGTGTTGTCGGCTCGACTCACAGAAGGTCAATAGGCGTGTGCTAGAAGGCTTACTCAAGGTGGGTGCCTTCGATTCAATGGGCACATCACGAGCCAGTTTATTTGCGATTCTTGATCAAGCCATGGAACATGCCTCGACCGTGCAACGAAATAAACGAGACGGGCAAACCAGTCTGTTTGATTTGGCCCCAGAAGACCAGACCGAGGAGGAGCCCAAGAGCTTCGGATTCGTCGTCCCTCAGAAACCTGAATGGTCACAAAATGAACTCTTACAATATGAGCGCGAACTGACGGGATTTTATATCACGGATCATCCCCTCAACCGCCACCGTATGGCCATCGCCCATTTTTCATCTCACTCAACACAGTCACTCAGAGAGATCAAAGAAGAACGCGAAGTGAAGGTCTGCGGGGTCATATCCAGCATCAAGATTACCACCACGAAAAAAGGGAATCGAATGGCCTATGCCCAATTAGAAGACCTCCAGGGCACCGTTGAGGCCATCATTTTCCCAGAAGCGTTCAAAACCCACGAAGAGATGCTGAAACCAGATTCTGTGGTACGTATCACCGGATCAGTAGATCTAATGGATAACGGTGCTAGAATAAAGGCCACACGGGTGGAACTCCTCCCTCAATTGGAATCTGAAACGGTCAAACATGTGACGCTTCAAATTCACGAACAGGATGTACCACCCCAGAATCTGATAGACTTAAAGACGATCTTTGAACGCTATCCCGGGCCAACACCAATTTCACTGGACTTTCATCTTCAACCGAACATGATCGCCAACCTTCCGAAATTACCGAATGTCGGGATTTCCCCGACACCAGAATTTTTAGAAGAAGTGGAACGACTGCTGGGTGCCTCAACAGTCGCCTTCCATTAATCGCCGTCGAAGGAGCCTCCCTGTGCGTGAATATTTGGATTTTGAAAAACCTTTGAAAGAGCTCGAAGGGCGCATTGCCAAAATTGTGAAATCCAAATCGAAAAAAGTTTCGGTGCAAGACGCCATCACCAAAAGTACCCAACAGTTAGCTGAACTCGAACTAGAACTCTTTTCCAAGCTCTCTCCTTGGCAACGGGCGCAAATCGCCAGGCATCCTCAACGTCCATCCATTTCTGATTATTTAGAAGAGCTGACCGAGAACGTCATCGAGCTCCATGGAGATCGGTTGTATGGAGAAGATCAGGCCATCATCGGAGGATTTGCCACATGGAGCAACCGCTCCATCATGGTGATGGGTCATGAAAAAGGAAAGTCGTTAAAAGAACGTATGCGTCGAAATTTTGGGATGGCTAAACCCGAAGGATATCGAAAAGCCTTACGTCTCATGAAACTGGCAGAAAAATTTCAACGTCCGATCCTGACCTTCATCGATACACCAGGGGCATACCCGGGAATTGATGCCGAACAACGAGGACAGGCGGAAGCCATTGCCAGGAATTTACTGGAAATGATCAAACTGCGAGTTCCGATTATTGCCGTCATCACTGGAGAAGGTGGAAGCGGAGGAGCATTAGCCTTAGGCGTGGCGGATCGAGTCATGATGCTCGAACATTCGATTTATTCTGTGATATCGCCTGAAGGCTGTGCCGCCATCTTGTGGGGTGATGCCTCAAAATCTTCCACTGCCGCCGAGGCCTTACGGATGACCGCACCTGAACTACTGAAACTCAACATTATCGATGACATTATCCCTGAACCTTTGGGAGGGGCCCATCGGGATATGTCTCAGACAGCCAAGAATGTGTCTAAAGCCCTTGAGACTCATTTTAACCAACTGCAAAAGATTCCTCTTCCCACCTTGCTCAAGCAACGTGAGGCAAAATTTCGAAACATCGGGGCGTTTAGTTCACAAGAAGCGCCAACAACTAATATTCAAACTGCCAACTCATAAATTGAAGACAGATATCCGTCTCATAGCAAAGGGCTAGACAGACTGTTGGTCATATGATCTCCCCCACCCGCTTTTCCAACGCAATCCCGAAACCATCTTCAAATAACTCTTGCCACTCACGGACGACCCAAACGAAGGATGCCTGGGCCAACCGACACGGCATGAGTGCGGTCGCACAAAAAGATGACAGCAAGTCGACCCGAAAAATATTTAGGAGGGAGAAGAGGACGCTGACGGAGGCGCACTATCATCTGGTGGCGGATACAGCTTTTGAATACGGTCAACCAATTCTCGTACTTCGGGAGTTGATTCTCGAGAAGGTTCAGTCGGTTTCTGATCCCAAATAAGCTCGACAAATCCATATTCTTCAAATGTTTGCCGAATCACATGAACCATGGCTTCTAACATGACTTCGTCCCCCAACCTGAGATTCAGCACACGCTTGTCTTTCTGTGTCGGAGGCGGACTTTCATCCAACAAAGACCAACAGCGATTGAAGACGGTCTCTCGGACGGAGACAGGAGCATTCAACGAATCAATGTCAGATGTGCATAAGGCCACAACCATCAGCACAAACTGAAGATCGGGCAAGCCAGGTTGATTGAGATCTAAATGTTGCATGATCCTATGGTACCCATGAAGGGATAATCTTGACAAGCACATGACCCACTTCCAGGAACAAGAAGCCCTCACCAAACTCATCGATCGCATCGGCTCTGCTCATGCAGGCAAACGATTGGAAATGCAAGCCCATTACTCGGCTCTTCTGTTGGGTGGACATCATATCCATGTCCACATGGAAGAATTCCCTGCCTTTGCCTGGCTCCTCAAAGCATCGTTAAAGACCACAGGGCTCTGGGCCAGAGCGGTCAGGAACTCCACGAACTATCGCCTGGTCGAACATTCCGTGCCGCTTCCGCACCTCCCGGATGCCTTTAATGGCTTTCGCATTTTGCATCTCTCTGATCTCCACATCGAAGGTATGATTGATAAAGGACAAGCCCTCCAAGCCATCTTGCCCACCCTAGACTATGATCTGTGCGTCCTGACTGGTGACTTTCGATTTCGGACGTACGGTTCCTATGACAAAACGCTGCGCCTCATGAAGGAACTTGTCCAAACAATCCACGCGCCGTTCGGCGTCACGGGGATTTTAGGGAATCATGATTGGTTAGAAATGGTACCAGGCCTGGAAGACGCCGGCATTCGTATGTTGCTCAATGAAACCCAGCCGATCGAGAAAGGGTCAGATGCTATTTGGCTATTAGGCCTAGATGATGTGCATTATTACGAAACTGGAGATCTTCAAAAAGCGGTCGACGCAGCACCATCAGATGCCGTCCGTCTTCTGCTCGTGCATTCTCCAGAAATTATCCCAGAAGCTTTCGCAGCCGGCATGGACCTCTATCTTTGTGGTCATTCACATGGCGGCCAAATATGCCTTCCAGGTGGAAAGCCCATTATCACCCACTGCCGTTGTGCCCGCCCCTATAAGGCTGGCCCCTGGAAACATGAATCCATGCGCGGCTATACATCTCGCGGGGTCGGCACCTCGCTCTTTCCCATTCGTATGAACTGCCAACCCGAAATCATCATTCACACCCTCCGCAAAATTCCCGCGGCAAAATAATCATACTCCCGTCTGATTGGCGACGAACAGATTCTCTCATCGCTGCAAGCAATGTTTAGAAATTGACCTAAAATTTCGAGAAGAAAGAAGAAAAGGAAGGGGAGAGTCAAAAACGATTAAAAGGGGAGCTTAAAACCGCCAGGAAGATCTTTGAGGCTTTTGGTTGGAAGAGTCTTTTCTAGAAGGCTTTTGAGAATGCCATCATGCTGGGTCACTCGTTCGGTGAGGTCACCGGCGATACCGTCAAACGCTGAAAAATTCTTCTTCAGATCCTGCATGGGCTTCGCAATTTTTGCTGCGATAGCCGACTGAATTTCAGCGCCAAACTTTGCGGCCAAATCATTCACCATCTTGCCGGCCGCTTTCTTAAGAATCCGGTCAAGATCGGAAGATAGAGTTATGTCCTGTTGTTCCAACGTCCCCGCCACATTGGCTTGAAGAGACAATTCAGAGATGTCCGTCACAGCAGAACTGAAGGCTTTGGTCAACGGGCTGGTATCACCCTCCCTTCCTGCGGCAAGGTGAAGATTCCGTAAATGACCAGAGCCATGCGCCGTCAACGCTTGACCCTTCACTTCCACATTCATTTTCACATCGCCCAACCCGCTCGACAGAGCCACAGGCCATTTTTTATCTTGAGACAACACCAGATTGCTCAGTTCATACCCTTTCGCCTGCAACGTCATCTGATCCTTGGCATCGGCGGGTACCACATGATTGAAAGCCCCTTCTAGGGCTACCGACTTCACCCCCTTCAACTGGTCTCCGGAAAATGTGAACGTTGTAGGTTGCCCCAAAGTCGGTTGATCAGTGGTGATGTTGAGAATCGTTCCCGCTAAATCACCAACACCCATACTCATTGACACCTTGGTTTTACGAATAAGGAAATCCGGAAGCGGGCGCGCCTCCTTGAAATGCACATCCGCACCTTTCCCACGCAAAGGCTTATGCACCTCAGGCCCAGTCTCCCCGCTTCCTAAGGCTTGAGCTCCCTCCAAAAATGGCTTCACGCGTTCATACCATTCGGCTCCTTCGCGAACCCAAGACCCAATCTGTCCACCCAATAGAGCTTGACTCATATTGGCCAACCCCTCTGGCGACATATTGTATTTGGCTTGTAGGTGTTGAATGTCCCGTTTGGGTGCCGTTTTAAGTTGATCCAATCGAGTACGAAGAAAGGCCATCTTTTCTTCAAATTCTTTCTTCGCGCCTTTCAACGATTGTATTTCCTGTTCGATATCCTGTTTTAAGGATTGCACTTCACCGACTCCACCCAATATTCCTTTCAACCCACCCTTCTTGGCTTTTTTCAGATTTTTTACCCGTTGTTTGTACTCGGTCAACTGTGCTTTCCCTGGCAATTCTTTTAAGCGAGATTCCCACGTGTCTTTTTCGGTTTTGAGATCCGCCTTTAGGCTTTCTATTAAACGGATGGTCTCCAGATCTTCTTGTTCCAATATATTCTTGACATCTGGGACTTCCAGAGAGGGAAGATCTAGTGAAAACATCTCAGACTCTTTCTCTTGAAGAGTCACTTCGCGGATCGCTCCCGATATCGCTCTGGGAGTCCCCAATCGAACGTCTTCCACAGTCATTTCTTCAACTATAATTTTTCGCCGTAAGAGATTCAGTCCATTCAAACCCATAGTCACGTTGGCAATCTCCACAGCATTGGTCATCGGCTCTCTAGGATCAGTCACTTGCAATCGAGACAACATCAGTCCAGCAGGAAATAACGTGAGATCGGCCGTATCCAACTCCACCCTGGCACCGACAGCTTCGGTTCCTGCCTGTTCAATCAAGTATTTCACCCACCCATCTATAAAAAAGATCCACACACAGCCTAGGATAGCCGCCACGACCACAAACACCCCAAGCCCCCACCAGCGTATCCATTTCCCCATCAGACGTTCCTCCAGGCAGAGAGAGTCTGATAGGTCTCATACAGCTTGCTGGCTTTAAAGACTTGCATGATCTTCGTTTTATGTACCCAAGCCAAGACATGTTGCCTATAACGTCGAATGAGGAGGTTCAAGAGCAAAAGAGTCGGGACGAACAATCCGATCGAAAACACGAGACTGCCCATCACAATCGAATTATTGAAATGCTCCAATCGCCACCACACCGATTGATAGAGAGAAGTCCAGAGACTTTCTAACGACAACGCAGTCAGGACGGCCAGGCCAAGTTGATGAAAAAGCGGATCAAGCAAATAGGCAATTCCAGTAAACAAGGCCAATCCCATAAAGAAGGCGGCAAGGTTTACTCGGAAAATGAACACCAGTAAGAGGACCAACAAATTATGAAGACTCAAAAGAGGGGTCAGACCGATGATCATGGCAAAACAAAACCCTAAGGAAATCTGACCGGGTTGTGTCTCAGAGTTTAATACCCGCAGTAGCTTGGCAAGAAGTTTGATCATTCCATTCAAAAGACAGGATCCTAGTTCTCTTCAGAATACTCCCGGATCTTGATCAAGTCTAATAAGAATAATCCTCTGAGCAACTCATCAGAGGATTTTCGCTCTCAAAAGATTATTCTTCCATGAAAAAACTTGCTGAGTCTGTACTAGCCGTTACTGAGTTTATGCTGATGGTGGGATGAGAAATGCGGCAGCAACCAATGTACCGTTATAGGTACAATGCAGTGCCATTCCTGGGGCAAGACTTCCTGTGCGGATGCGGATCAAGACCGTGAGAGCCCCAACCACGGTCACGGCCAATAACGCTGGCCAATACTCCAACACTTTCGGCATATGCACTCCCACGAAAGCTACAGTTGTAAAAGCTCCTGCCAGGCCTAGCCCCCAGGATTGCGAAAAGCCGGTGAAAAGAACACCTCGAAAGAGTACCTCTTCAATCACAGGAAAGAGCATAACAAACATGAAAGCCCAGCCAATTTGCAGCAAGAATGGTGCAGCCAATAATGTATCAAGAAGAGGCGAAGGAAGGTCGTCCGACGGAAGCACACCATATTCTGTCAGCAAAAAAAATCCTAATCCCAACCCTAAGCCGAGTAAGACATAGCGCCACAAATCTCGAAGATCGCAGGGCTTCCCTATGAACGGCAATAGCCAATCCGATTCCAATGTTGACTGAGCTCGACGAGTTGCAACATTCAATGCGATCACTGCGCCAAAAACTGTTCCGATGAAGAGGGAGAATGGAGCCAACCATGATCGTGAGTGTTGTGCGATAATTTCTGATTGATCCCCAGTTGCACTTTCCACGACACCAACACCAATACTCACCATATAATCCGTGGCCATCATCCCAAGCGCTTGAGAGAGATAAAAACATCCAACGATAAGGCATGCTGACCACGCACCCCACCAAGGCACCGCATCTGCTTGCCTATTCACCGGAGAATCAATAGCTGAGAGAACGGAAAGGCTCATACAATTCTCTCGGGTTTTCACTCAAATTCTTAATGCCAGCATATAAATACTTCTGCCGCAATTGGAGACAACCATCCAATGACAAATTTCCTATAAGAGTCAGACTCGTATTTCAATCGAAAATAAACTTCGAATATTTCTTCTTACCCACCTCTCGTCCTTGCAGAAATAAAACTATTTCACCAGAGATACCGTAGCCCGAGACGAAACCAATGTGTATCCTGACTCACATCCAACAAGGGAATCGTGCCTTCGCTCCCATTTGAAAAAAATGTGCGATCTGTGCCATTGGAGGTCCGTAGAAATCTTCCCGTCCACCCCCCTTCCACAATCCAATGATTGGAAATGGGATATCGAAGGGTAGCCGTCACGTCCCCCCCGTACCCATTATCATCCTTATGCGTAAAACTCGGATTCTGTTCAAAATCGCTCCGCAAATTCCAACTTCCCTTGCCACTATACTGAATGACTGGCCAGAAACGCCCTTCCAAAAAGAAAAAGAGGGGCAGAGGGCGAAGATCAGTGTTCCATCGAAATCCAATAGTCGGACCATACCACCGTGCACGATATTCGGAATTGAGACTCGATAGATCTGTGCCACCAGAGGGAAAGATTTGATCACCATTCTCAATTTGATATCGAACTTGAGACCACGTGAACCCCGAGATGAGCGAGACTACCCATCGTTCAGTTGTCCAAATACGGTACCCGCCTTGTAGAGAAAAAAGTAAGGAGTTATGCCCATTGATCTCCGATTCACTTCTCGAAGATAACCCGTTCATCTGAGGAAGAGAAAAATCACTGTCCACCACAGAACCTGAAAGCACGGATCCAAATCCTGCCGTCCCCTCGAAAAACCACCGACTGGTATCATGAGCCCAGTGTGCGTTGAACGTCGTCTGCCAAATAGTTGCTTCAAAGACTAATTCTGAAATAGGGAAAGACGAAGACGGACCAATGGTCCATTCTAGCCTATCGAGAGCAATCCCAGATGTCACGGTTGTCGTGACGGCCCCATACACTGGAGCCGATAGACAAAGTAAGAAAGGAATGAGTAATAACCCTAGACGCCCATTCGTGGGTTTACAGATCACATCAAGCATTGGGCTATTGTCTCAAATTTATGCCTTAAAACAATTCGCCCAATTCGCGAGATCCCCGAAAGACTGAAAACCAATTAATGGGTGAGAGAAAATACGAAAATACCCAGAGATTTACTGATAGTATTACTTGGAAAGCCTTCCTGAATTGTTAGGTAGACAATTAATGAAACCATGGTAAAAAGCATCTTGCAATATTACATTCCAGTTTTACTTCTTTCTGAAATTTTTTAGAATTTCGTTGAATTCCGCAATCATTTCTTCAGATGCCAAAATTCTGGTGTGGCCTTCATTAAATCCTAATGTTTTTTGGGCAGAATTCTGAACCTTCATTACGAGTTGGCTGGCAAGGGACACTGCTCCATCATTCCTTACATTTGAAAAAAGGTTCCGCCCGCCTTTGTAACTGAAAAATAGATAATGGGGAACGGTGGGGGGCAATTGTGTTTCGAAAAGTTTCTTCTGAAAAGGACTCCCCGGAGCTAAATCAACCCATGAAGGAATGATTCCTATAGGGGAATAATCCAGAGCATTTTGAGCGCCTTGATGCCCACCCCATGGAGTGGAAATAGTGATAATAAGCAGGGGAATTTCATGCTTTCTTCCTTTCTGTATGGCCAGATTTACTGCTGCACGCGCAATCAACCCTCCCATACTATGCGCCACAATAATGGGCTTTTTGAATTTGTAGCTAAGATACATTTGTGACATCGCCTGCCGAAGTAACTGGGTGACATCATCTAAGTACAGTCCAGATGCGTAGGAGAACAGCCACGGTTGGTAAGCCTCTCGATCCATCTGTTCGATAATGGGCGCCCAAGAATGTGGGCTCCCGCCAGCTCCATGAATGAACAGAACTGGAATTTTCTTGGGATCGAACTGTTCGAGCAAGTAGAGCCCTCCTCCTACTTGCTTCATAAAACGAAGAGGTTCCCATAAACCTAATTGCCCCTTTTCTTTTGTAAACCGACTGTCCTCAAAATTGACAATTTCCCCAAATCGAAGCTTCGACAATCCGAACTTTCCTTGAGTCGCAGGGGAAGCAAGATTAGGGAATTTTTCTAATACAGTGTTACCAGGAGGCAAGAGTAATAAATCGAGGTTCAGTTGGCTTTGATCTGGCTTCACGGAAATACCCGATGGTGAGCCATAGTGGACAGCCCATTCGCTATCTTGAAAAATTAAGTCTTGATTCGCATCTTCAAATGCAGCGAGGAAATATTGCCCTGGCATTACACTGAATTGAAACCGGTCTGATCTATGATAAATATGGTAAGTCAAAATCCTCTTTTTTTTATTCCGCATTTGATAAAGGAGAACAATCACTGGTTTTCCCTGTTGGGACGGATTCCTGAGTTGACCACTAAGACGAACGTGTTGCTCATAGATTTCCACATTTTTTTGTAGGGCAAGAAAAGTACAACCAGGCAATGCACCCAAAAAGACACTCGTTAAAAGAGAAAGTGCCACCAGATTCCTAAATGGTTGAAAGAACAATTGAGAATTCATTGTTGTACGTTTTGGCAATTTCTAAAAGCGAATAAACAACACCTTATTATACAATTACCCAGGAACGAATTATACGACCAAAGCCTGCATGACACATATCTCAGAGGGGGGAAGAATAAGGCGTGTCTTCCTTCTGCGATTCAGGTAAATGTCAACAGGCTTCTACTAGTTTGCTAAAGGCTTATCATCTTAGCCTCAAGACCTACCCTCATTACAGGGTCTTTCATGCCGATAATGTTGAGGAAAAAGTTGCGGCTTTGAAGGAGAGGAAAGAAAGCGCCGAGGCAATGAGAGATTTGAAACAGGAGAATTAAATGGTTTTTCTCAGAAATTCCTAGGATCCAACTTTCTTCAGAGATTCTTTCACAAAAGCTCTATTCTTGCAGCCCAGAGGACGGCTTAGATAATTTGAAAATAATAGAATTCTCAAAGAACATAGGAATAGAGAAATTTTCACTCTGCTCTTCTTGTTAACCATAATCTATTCCGCGCAAACCAGGTGTAAGCTCGTACCAGCAATTTATTGATCGTGGGCCGGCCAGCAAATCTCGCCAGAAAGCCTAATCCAATGGCTTCCCACATTTCGCGAAAAACTTCCACACCAGTAATAATGGTTCCATCCGACCAGCGTGCATGAATCACCTTTCCCAAATCACATGTGCTCAGCTCATGGTCTAAGGAATGATATGACGAAACCGAAAAATCAATAAATTGAAGGCGTTCCTTTCGATTCACCAATTTCATCAGGTCTATTTCACGACGACAAATCGGACACTCCCCGTCAAAGTACACAGTCAGTGGATAGGGTTTCACAATATAAGAAACTGCCTTCACATCCTGGTGTAAACCGTTAATTGTGTTCTCACATTCCAAGAATGGCTTCTTATTCATGCTGTGCCTTCTGCCCCCCTTTAAAAATTCTGAACAGGTAAAAGAGTGAAGGAAAAAGCAAAAGCGCACCAAGAAATAAGGCTGCCGTGATGAATTGAAGGGTAATCTCAGGGGCAGCAGCATTGAAAACCGTCAGATCAGGAGGAACCAGATACGGGAACTGCGCAATGCCCCACGCCCAAATGGTCATGGTGACTTGAAGAATGGCACACGTTCGAGCCCACCAGTATCGTCGTGTCAAGAGAAACCACACTGCGGCTATCGCAAAACCACCGACTCCGAGTTGAAGACAGGCTCCCCATAGACTGTACTGTAGTTCTCCCCAGAGTTGAGGTGCTCCGGACTTGCCGAGAATAAGAACTGCTTCCTCCAGGAACCCTACAACTAAGCCCGCAATAATGGCGCGCTTCCGAAAAATCTCCTGAAGCTGGGCGTTATTCGTTTCGAGAAGAAGATAGGTCGCTGCTAAATAGGCGAAGAGGGATAAGGTAAATATTCCCAGGATCAGCGGAAACGTTTGAATCCATGGAGACACATACCCTTGAAAAAAGCTTTCAGAATTGACGGGAAAATGTCCAACGGTCATCGCGCCAATGATCACGCCCAGCAATAAGGGACTGATCAAACTAGAGATGGCAAATAATTGATCCCAACGGACGTGAATCTCATCGTCTTTGACATCGTAGTGGCGAAAGGCAAACGCCGAGCCTCGAAGCACAATTCCGATCACCAAGAGCGTGAGAGGGATATGAAGCGTGATGGAAATTTGAACATAGGCCTTAGGAAAAGCTGTAAATAAAATCGTCACAATAAGAATCAACCAGACATGATTCACTTCCCAAATAGGTCCGAGGGCATCGCCAATCAGGCGGTGTTGATCTCGCCGAGACGATCCTCTTGCTAGGAGATGCCATACTCCCGCTCCAAAATCAGCCCCTCCCATCAACGCATAAAAGGTGAGAGAGACAAGAAGAACAAAGGCCAGAGTCGCTTCATATCCCATCATGCCTGCTTCGCCTCTTTTACATTCCGCATCATGTCTAATTGCGTGGGAGAGGCCAAAACATGGCGCCACATCAACCAGATCACGATGCAAGTCAGAAACGTATACAAGCCTGCAAAGAAAATAAACGGGATGATCACTCCTGGCATGGGCGTCACCGCTTCTGCGGTTTTAAGATATCCCACAATAACCCAGGGTTGCCTGCCAACTTCCGTCGCTACCCATCCGGCTTCCGTGGCAATAAACCCAAGGGGAGTAGCCAAGACCATGGCCTTAAGAAAGGTTTTCGATTCAAAGACGTTTCTTTTTTTAAAAGCCAGCCAGGCAGCCCATAGGGCAAGACTCATCATGATCAATCCGATCAAGACCATAATTTGAAATGCTGTCCTGACTATACCGATCGGTGGCCAATTCTCCTTGGCAAAATCTTTGAGCCCTTGGACTTCACCCTGAGGATCGAGATGCAACATCAGGCTAAGGGCATAGGGAATTTCAAGAACATAGTCGAACGCTTCTTGTTCCGAATTCCAAATTCCACCAATCCTGAAGGGCGCACCCTTCTCAGTATGAACTTGCCCCTCGAAGACCGCTAATTTCAACGGTTGGAAATCGGCAACTCGTTTAGCCAAGAAATCTCCACTCAATGGCTGAAGAATAGCACTGACACATCCCACAGTTAATGCGATCGTAAATGCGGCTTGATGGAATACATTGCCTTGCTGACGGAGTAGAAGAAAGGCATGAATACCAGCCACAGCAAATCCCGCTGCTGCAAAAGCGGCGAGTATCATGTGCGGGGCTTGCAAAAGACCTGAAGGATTTAAAAGGGCCGCGATCGGATCAATATTCGACGGAAGACCATTAAGCAGGGTAAACCCCGTCGGAGTGTTCATCCATCCATTGGCCATGACCACGACCACCCCTGAGACGATGCCACTGATTACGACGACTCCACCAGCAGCCAGATGAGCACGTGGGCTGACCTTTTGCCAACCATAAAGATAAATACCCAAAAAAATAGCTTCCGTAAAAAAAGCAAACCCTTCTATGGCAAACGCGGGCCCGATAATAGGACCAGCCCATTCCATAAACCTGGGCCAAAGGAGACCGAGTTGAAAGGACAGCACGGTTCCCGTCACCGCCCCAATAGCAAAGAAAATGGCCGTGCCCTTTGCCCATCGCTTGGCAATGATCAGATACACCTCTTCTTTTGTTCTCAACCAGCGCCATTCTGCCAGAACCATGAGAAGAGGCATGGCCATACCAACAATGGCAAAAATGATGTGAAAGCCAAGAGCCATGGCCATCAAGGATCTGGCTGCTAATAAATTACTCATATCTACACCTAGCATGGAACACTGGAGTAAAAAAATCTGGATCAGTCGATCGGTTTGTTGTAGACATCGAAGGCCTCGACATCCATTCCCATAAACGATTTGGAAACAAAGTCATGGGTCGTAACGTCTTCGTTCTTTAAGGTAATCACATTTCCTTCCTCACCTACATTGTGAAGCCGAGAGGCATGGTTCAAGAGGAAACCACTGACTTGATGTCGTAAGCATTATTGAGCATTCTTACGTTGATTGTTTGACCGGCTCTGCCCAAGCTAGACCCGGGAAATACCAGGAGCCTGGTATTAGGGAAATCGCTAACGTATGGAAAAGGTGCTTGATCTTCATGATGAGATTTCTTATTCAGTGATAGTCTCATTGACTACCAAGGTTTGCGGCGGCGGAGTCAAAATCCAACACCTTAAAGACGACGTTCCCTTTTATTCATCTTACAAGGGTTGGCCAATGCAGGTGCAACTAATGCTAAACAAACCTTAGACACACAAGGTTTTACCCTAACTGAATTCTATACAGACTTGGTTGTGCCCCAGCCCCATAAAGTCCGCCCATATCTTAATTTAGGGTGTGGTTTATTACCGTCAGAAGGAGTGAGATAGAATATTGAACCGAGTACAACGGCATCGCGGAACAGATTACCAAGGCTTTGCCTGGGTAGAGATAAATCCCGGCCAAAGCCAGATGATTGAGCAACAGGACCAAGATTCTGGGTTAAGGAACAAACGAACTATCGATGGGACAAGGAATAGCGTAAGCCCATGTGTTGAGAAGATGAGGTCAAATAACTTGCATATTCAACCGGGCTCTCCATGGGAGAATCTCTAAATAATCTAGCAGGCGATCTACATCATGATGTTCAGGGCTTAATTACCTGTATCAACACTTCGTTTCTTCTAAGCGCAGGAATTGTAAAAGGTGGATTATACCCAGCAGCTTTAGTGGCTCCTCTTTTTTCAAACTCTTTGCGTGCAATCCATTCTTCGAGAATTTTTTTATGTGTATTAATATTCTCTTGATTAAAGGAACCGCTAAAAGTTATCGCCGCCACGGTATAGTTGACTATTTCTTCTATTTTTATCGCTGAGTCTTTGGGTGGAGGTGCTGTCTCAATGGAAAAATTTTCCGGAAGAACGAAAGACATAAACTCAGTCGTTTCATCAGCCTGATCCATAAAGACAGGTGCTGTCATA